>JBPCSC010000372.1:0-3556 GCA_051007495.1 Methylococcaceae bacterium
GTTTTATGTATTGATTTAGATCTATCATGACTATCCCCCCAGCATGTTAAATTGTTGAATGTCTTCTTCTGACATATTTTCTTTAATCCAGTCAGGATCGTTCTTGCATTCTGCTTCCAGGAAATGTTCTTCGGTACATAACCCGATGCGCTCTCCTTGTCTATCATAAAAATATCCTGTTATAGAAATGCCTCTTTCTTCGAGTTCATCATAGAATTTGTGGGGAGGATTCCATTTGCTCACAAATCTTATTTTTATGTTGAGTTCTTCTACAACAATATCCATTAGTTCATCTGGAGTTCCAGCGTCTTTTTCCTGTGTATTTGTTGACAATATGTTTCTGGCGCAAATGACTTCCAGAAATTTATTTATTTTATATTTATCTGTGCTGGCAAAATCCATTATATTCATCACGTAATTACTCATCTTTTCTGCCTCTTGCTCAATTGTAAAAATTTAAAACAATTTTATTTGTAATGATTCCATTCCTCACATATCACTACATTCTGGGCATTCAATCCTCTTGCATAGTGGGTTTTCTCTCTACTTCAGGTTCAATCAGGTGGTCTGAAGTAATTGAATTGTAGAATGTCTTGCCGTCATATCGTGTCGTAACTGCTGTTTTTTTTTTAGGCGCGGTTCGGGAAATGTTCTGGGGTAAAACCAGCTTTAGTAGCGTGGAGGGTCTGACCCTATTGTGGCGGGATAAGTGTTGAAATTACGATAAAGCTAATGTCACGTCTCGACCACCGACTCACATGATGCGAAAACATTTGTAAGTGGGGCAGGTATTGACCGTAGTTTTTTTGAGGGTGCGTTCCTCGAATGGTACTTGCGTGTATTCAGGCCATCCTGGCCCACTTTTCAAAAAGACACCCACTGTTTTCCCCATGGGAGCGCGGGCATCTCGCCCGCTGGCGGCCAGGATGGCCGCACTCCCGGTGAATGCTCTCTTTTCTCAGGCAGAAACCCCCTTGATGCAATACCAATACGTCAGATGCCCTGCATGGCTGCCGTTTACGTTTAGATTCAAGGTTTGAATCGCGGTGGTTTGCTCTTTGGCCTCCCTCATGAACGGGAAATGCTGGCGGACACCCTTTTGTGCTTCCCAATACCCCAGGCCCTGATCCAGCCTGATCATCCATTCTTCACCCTTTCCCCAAGACAGGCGCAACTCGCGGGCATGGGGCAGGTCGTGGACGGGGCATTCTTGCCAGTGTGCGCCAAACAGCGTCCGGTTGACCGTGCGGCGATCATCAGGGATTCGCCAGTCGTGTTGTATGAGTGAAGGAATGCGTTCACTGCGAAAGTCCAGAGTACTGGTGTTGATGGCGAGTTCGGTCTGACCATTTCGCCCCCCAGTGTAGGCGGTTAGCCCGTCCAGCAGGCTGCACAATAGATGAATCACCAAAGGCGAACGCAGGTAACGGTCGGTGTACGTCAAGCTTCGCAGCGGTTGATTACCCCCGAGCCTGGCCGCCAGTTCGGGGACGTTCCGGGCGATCAAGGCCCATGCCCGGATACCGAACCGGACGGAATCGCCATCCAGTTCACGCTGGATCTGGATTTCCGTAGTACCCACAACTGGCTGAGGGCGCAATGCGGCAACATTCACAAGCGGGTAAGCCCGTGGCGTGGCCTCGGCCCGATCATTCACCACATAACGTACTCCCTCCTCACCACTGCCCCAGGTGGCATTCGGCACCAAAGCCTGCGTTGCGGCCCATTGCACCGCGCTATCATCACGAACCAGTTCCATCACCTGATGCAACGATCCCACCGTATCCGCTCCGGCCGGAAGCCGCATCAACTCTGCCTTCAGCACCGTCGCCAGTGCCAGTAATTCATCCTTCTGACTGGGGTTCAGTGCCTGCAACGAAGCCTCCGCAAGCAGCAACACCACTGTTGCACCGGCATCGGCCAGACGTTGCGCATCGCCCCGCAACCGCCAGGCCAGAGACTCCCAATGTTCCGCCGCGCCCGCCCAATAAACCCGCACCGTATGGCCCGGTTGACGCTGCCACTCCCGCTTGAGGGCCAAGCTCAGCGATTCCAGTTCCAGGCGGGTTTGTTCCCCAAACACCTGCAATTCACGGGGTAAATCCAGCGCGTCAAGAAACGCATCCGATAACCAGGCTATAGCCCGGTGCCGATCAAGATCGTCAATATGATGTTGGGTGTCGTTATCCAGCACACACACCTGGCAGGCACTGTCGCATTCAGCCGGGCAATCCAATGCCAGACGGGCTTCACGGAACAACACCGGCAACAGGTTTGGGGCTTGGGTGGCATAACCCGCCCCACCGGCGGCATTGTCAAAAAGGAAGATGGAATAGGTTTGCTCTTCCTGAGCTTCAGGACGACGGGCCGCGCTGGCACAGCCGATTTCTTTTTCCTCTATGCCCAGTTTTTTACACAATGCCCGTCGGAGCGCGACCGCCACGGTATATGCGGTAGCCTTGTCATTCAGCCGCTCACCGTTCAATGCCGACAGTTGTATCTCCAGCACATCGGTGGACAATTCAGCCCCTAGCCGGATATGGCGGAGTATGGCCCAGGGGTTGTTATTACCAGGGCAGTTGTCCTCCCTATCATTGTCGCGACCACCGCGCAAACGCTTGTGGCTCAGGTTGTTTTGATTTTGGGGATCATGCAGAAAAGTGGCGGGCAGTTGGTCGTGTCCTGTCATGGAATCCGCTCTGCCGCAAACCATGCACAGTGCGTAGCCTTCGCCGTTTAATCCCTCGCTGTAATGATAGATATGGCCTTCGGCACTGCCCCGATAACGGCACCCCGGTGCCAGGTTCATCCATTCCGCCCCGTCCAGGGAAATAACCGGATCACGCACCGGAATATACTGCGGAATACTGACATCGTTGTGCGGCTTCCAGCGGATGTCCACCGCGAAACCGGCCGGTTGTAGAAAACGATGCCCGCCTCCAATGGGGCTAGCACAGTACGGACAATTATCGAGACGCAGGGTTTTGATGCCGTTGTTGCCACACTGATGGCAATACCAGATATAGCGCAGGGATTGAATTTCAGGCATTTTCGTGGCCGCCGGTGGAATATGCCAGTTGAGCGTCACCCCACCGGAGCGGTACACCCGCTGATCCAGCACCGTATCCGTACCGGGCGCGTAATCGCGAATGGCTATTTCCAGGCTGCGGCTGGGAAAACCGGCTTTCTGAGTGGGATTACTTTCCTTTTCACCTTGCGGCTGATTGTTCCTAAACCTGCTTTCCAAAGTAGTTGTGATGAGAGATACCACATGAGTCGGAAATCCATGGGCCGGCAGAAACCCGTGTTTGGGTAATTCGCTTAACAGATATTCCCCCCGGATTCGGCGCAACTGATAGTGGATACTTCTTTCTGCCGGCGAGTTACCGGTCTTTGTTTGTACCACGGCTAACTGTTCCAGCAGGGCCTGTAGGCTGTCCTGCCAGCGTTCGGCGGTGCGTTCCAGCGCGATGGCGGTACGTTCCAGCAATTCGGTTGTGGCAGTACCTTCCAGCACTGTGCGACGGGTAATGGTGCGTATGCCATTGGCCAAAGG
>JBPCSC010000373.1:0-4927 GCA_051007495.1 Methylococcaceae bacterium
AGCCTCGGCCACCAGGTTTTTAAGTTCATTATCGAGAAACTCCAGCGACATACCCGGCAAAGGCCGAACATCAAAATGGGTTTCGCAATGGCCACAAATACGGTTTGGATTATCCCCTCCGTGAATTGAACCGATATTCAAAGTGGGATAAGCCACCGTGAACGCCGGGTTTATGTGGGTATTCCGTAGATAATCCCTGTATTGCAATAGCCTGTTCAGAATGGTGTTCATGCCCTCTATGGCATTGATACCTAAACCCGGATTGCTTGAATGACCGGATTGCCCCAGCACCGACACGGCCCGCATCATAATCCCTTTGTGCATACGTACAGGTTTTAATCCGGTGGGTTCGCCGATAACCGCATAACGCCCAGGGCGTATGTTTTGTTCCAGCAGGGTTTTCGCACCGTGCATGGTGCTTTCTTCATCCGCCGTGGCCAGAATGACCAAAGGTTTACGAAAACGCTTTAAGTCAAACCGGGTAACGGACTCCAATACCAGGGCAAAAAAGGATTTCATATCGGCTGTTCCCAACCCGTAAAGCCTGTTATCGCGCTGGGTCGCCTGGAATGGATCGGACTGCCAGCGATCCGGGTTGCAGGGTACGGTGTCGGTATGTCCTGACAAAACCAAACCGCCCGGATCGTCAGTGTGGCCTAAAGTGGCAATCAGATTGGCCTTACCCGCAGACAGCGATCGGATATCCAGCTTGAACCCAAGGTTTTCCATCCATTCAGCCAGAAGATGTATGACCGGAAGATTGCTTTGGTCGTATTCAGTTTGAGTAGAACTGACGGACGGCCTGGCAATCAGGTCAGCAATCATGGATAAGGTATCGGGGAGTTGCTGATTCATATCAAAATAGTCGCATAATGAGTTGGTAGCTGGAATCCAGAAAACCTGAAAACAACTGCAGCACATCGCCCAGTGTGAGATCCATCAGAACAATGCCTAATAACAGGCTGACCGGAAACCCGACCGAAAATATATTAAGCTGCGGGGCGGCACGGGTAGCGATTCCAAACCCCAGGTTGACGATCAGCAAGGCCGTGATAATGGGATAAGACAATAACAAACCCGCCGCAAATACTTTACCCATCCACATCACGATATCCCATAATCCTTGCTGATTCGGGGCAAACTGGCCTATGGGAAAAGTGGCAAAACTCTCCACCAGCATTTGTATTACCAGCAAATGGCCATCAAGAATTAAAAACAGAAGTATGGAGAGTATTTGATAAAACTGGGAGATAACCGGAACCTGTATACCGGTAGTCGGTTCTATCATGGACGCAAAACCCAGTCCCATGCCATAAGCCACACTTTGTCCACCAAAAATGATCGCGGCAAAAGCCAGTTGCAGAATAAAGCCCATGGCGGCACCAATAAGGACTTGCTGGAGATCAATCAGAAATCCGGCCAGACTGAACAACTCCACCGGCGGGGCAGGCGGCAATACAGGAAAGATCAGAAATGTCATGGCCAGCGACAGCAAAACCCTCACTGGAGCAGGAACCAAATGCCCGGCAAACAGGGGCATGGCAACGAATAAAGCCCCTATACGGGCCAGAGTCCAGGAGAAACCCGCCACCGTAGTGAGTATCTGGGCTTCGCTGAAAAAGCTCATGTTCAGCCTATCAAGCCGGGTATGGCCCGGAACAGGTTACGGGTATAGTCCACCAGAGATTCCAGCATCCAGCTTCCGGCAAACAGAAATAACAAGGCCATGGCGATGAGTTTGGGTACAAAACTCAGGGTCATTTCGTTGATCTGGGTGGCGGCCTGTATGATGGCAATGGACAAACCTATGACCAGGGTTAAAACAAGTATGGGGGCACTCAGTTTGATGGCGATGAGTATGGCCTGATGACCGATATTGATAACGGTATCTATATTCATGCAGACGATGCCAGGGTTTCAAGTCTAGCCAGTACGGCACTCAACTCGGGTTTGAGTGCCAGAATGATGGACTCAATCCCGTGAGGATCAATCAGGTTTTTATCCTCCTGCATACAGGCGTGTTCCAGTTGATTGGCCAGGTTTTGTAAATCGAATGCACCGAGTATGGCGGCAGATGATTTGAGAGAATGGGCATGCCGCAGCGCGGTAGGGTAATCGCCGTGTTGTGTGGCCTCGTCAAAGCGATCCATAAAATCACTTTCCTGCAGTATGAACAAGCCAACCAGACTGTCATACAGGGTTTTATCGTTATCCAGTGCCTCCAGCGCAGCAGCCTTGTCGAGAGTGCCTGTTAAGGGTTCGCGCTCACTCGGACGAACGGGATCTTGTTTACGAATGGGAGTATGCTCAGGTTTTGCTGATAGCCACTGAATCAGGGTTGTAAATAATTTTACTGCTTCTATGGGTTTGCTCAGGTAATCATCCATGCCGGCCTGTTTGCATTTTTCCTTGTCACTCATCAGGGCATGGGCGGTGAGTGCGATAATGGGCAGGCGGGACAATTCGCTACGCGATCTCAGGTGACGACTGGCTTCATAGCCATCCATGACGGGCATCTGGCAATCCATGAGGATTACGTCATAGCGTCCGGGTTCTACCATATTAACGGCTTCCTGGCCGTTACTGGCCAGTTCCACTTCAATGCCCACACGGTGCAGTAAAGTAATGGCCAATTCCTGATTGAGGAAATTGTCTTCCACCAACAATACCCGCTTGCCTTTAAGAATTTTAGTATATTCATCAAAGCGGTGAGCCGTGGTCATCAGGAGTGGCGCAGCAGTGGGTAATTCTTCGGTAGATACCGTTTGAATCACACCCCCATCTATACAAAACCAGAACGTACTGCCCTTGCCGTATTCACTGTCTACGCCTATATCTCCTCCCATCATTTGGGTAAGACGAGCACAAATGGCCAAACCCAGGCCGGTTCCACCATGCAGGCGACTGATCGAAGTGTCGGCCTGATTGAATGGCTTGAACAGAAAACCTATTTGTTCGGGGCGTAATCCGATTCCGCTATCCTTTACCGTAAAGCGCAACCGGCATCGATCTTTGGTGACACCCAGATTTTCTATACGCAAGAATAGTCCACCGTGATCGGTAAATTTGACCGCGTTGTTGATCAGATTAAGCAGAATCTGATTCAGTCGTAGTGGATCCCCGCGCAGAAAAAGAGGTATATCACTAGCCGTATCAATCGACAGCGTGAGGCCCTTGTCAACAATCTGTTGATCAACCACATCGAGTACATCCTGTATCGTGCCGTTAAGCGTGAATGGAATCTGTTCCAGTTCCAGACGATCCGCCTCTATTTTAGAAAAATCCAGAATATCATTAAGCAAGCCCAACAGATTGCGAGCGGCTTGCAGGGCCTTTTTGATCCGGTTTTTAGGGCTGGGTTGCAAATCATCATCAAGGGCTAATTGACAAAAACCGATGATGGCATTCATGGGTGTACGCAATTCATGGCTCATGTTGGCCAGAAACTGGCTTTTAAGGGTATTGGCTGTTTCTGCCGCTTCTTTGGCGTAGTTAAGTTCGGTGGTGCGTTCCGAGATTTTCTGTTCCAGTATCTGATTGGTTTGTTCCAATAGTTCTTCCCGTTCACTGATGAGACGCTGCATGGTGTTGATGTCTTTGGCCATGCGATCCAGTTCATCATGGCCCGATACCGGAATGATCTGGTTATACTGACCCGCAGTGATATTCTCTAGCGCACGGGCTATGTGATTCAGTTTTTTGGTAAACCTTTTACTCAAAAAAACCATGAATATCAGTGCACCCAGAAGGCTGCTCACGACATACACGGCCAGATTGACCCTTATGGTTTGATCACGCGCAGCCAGAAACGCCTCCCGATTGAAACTGCTGTGTATCACCCAGTATTCCGACTGGCCCAGATTATCAATATCCACCGGGCGGCGTGAGTATACCTCCAGATAAGGGCCGGTGGCTTCCATCAGAAGATTCTGGTTCTGAAGTGTGAGCAATACGGTTTCAGGCAGGGGTGGGGCATCGGCGAAAAAGGGTAGGGCTTTCAGGGCATTAACCCGGTAAAGATCAACCCGCTTGAGGTAATTGCTTTCTTCCGTGTAGCGATTGAACAAGTCATAAAACAGGTAGTTTGCATAGGTTTGGCCGCGCTGGATGCTTATGTATTTTGGTACATCGACGGCTACCTCAACCAGATAATCCTTATTGGCCGGTGCATAATAACCGTATTTCTTGATGACATTGGTGCGGGTGGATTTATTGACTCTGCCTATACGATTGTCTTTATTTGTATAGAGATTCTGAAGTGTCTGGGCCAGTCCTTGGGAAATATCACTCAGTCGCAGGGATAGATCAGGCGTGTAATTGGTGGCCACGACCATCATGGTGTTATCCAGCAGATAAATATCATCAACGTCCAGGGTGCGGGCCAGTGCTTGCAGTTCACTGGGCATGAAGGAGGTTATGGGTTTGCCCGTTCGGGCTATATTCATGGCCAGTTCATCCAGGGCATGGCTTAGATGTTGATCCAGTTTTTGTTCATCTTCTGCTATCAGGTGATGGAATTCCTGGAACGTATGATTGATGTGGGCATGGGCCGTTTCCGCCTGAATACGGGCTTCATTGGTGAGTTGACGGTCGAACAGTGTGTAGAGTATCAGTGTGGTGGCGAGTATGGGGAGGGATAATACGGCAATCATAATCACCAATAACTGATGCCGAATGTTGAAAAAATAAAGTCTCACTACCTAATATCTCGTGGTGTGGCATGAGGGTTTCATGCCGTAAAAAAGGCCCGTATTATAGTCCTGATATGGGAATCCTGCACTAATTCAATGGTTATTATTCCACAAAAAAACTGGCAGCAAGGGTCTCGACAACCAAGGCCCAACCGTCCACGAGTATGAACAGCATGAGTTTGAACGGTAGGGAAATCACCATGGGCGAAAGCATCATCATACCCAGTGCCATGAGT
>JBPCSC010000374.1:0-1242 GCA_051007495.1 Methylococcaceae bacterium
ACCTAAAGGCATATACCCAGGCCCACCTAAAGCGGACGGTAATTGCCATCCATCCCAAGTCGTCTGACTCGGCCCGTCGTATTACCTTGCCGGCCAGTTTGCGCGGTAATGCCGAAACCCCTTTGTATGCCCGCAGTAACGGTTATCTGTCTTCCTGGCTAAAAACCATAGGCGATTCCGTGCAAAAAGGGGAGCTGCTGGCCACGATTGATGTCCCCGAACTGGAACACGAACGGGCCGAGGCCACAGCCCAACGCCATCAGGTAAAAACCCGGCTTGATCTGGCACGCTCAACCCTCAAACGCTGGGAAGTGCTGCGCCGCACCGACAGTGCCGCACAACAGGATTATGAAGAACGACGCAGTGCCGTATCTCTGGCCGAAGCCGATCTGGAAGCCGCCGAAGCCCGCCTCAAACGGCTGCTGCAAATTGAGGACTTCAGGCACATCACGGCCCCGTTTTCTGGCGTGATCAGCCGCCGTACCGTGGAGGTGGGAAATTTGATCAATCCCAGCCAGGAATTGTTTGCCCTGACTCAAACCGACCCGCTCAGATTAAGCGTCTGGGTTCCTCAAAACTATGCCAGTGAAGTCAAACCGGGGCAGGAGGTCTCGGTGCGCGTACCCGATGCTCCGGGGAAAACCCTGAACGCCAGAGTGGATCATGTTGCCGGGGCTTTGGAACCGCTCAACCGTGCTCGTCAGGTGGACATTACCCTGGCCAACCCCGAGGGGCGATGGTTACCCGGAGCCTACGCTGAAGTCAGTTTCAATCTGAATGTTCGGACGAAAACCTGGCTGATACCGGCCAATGCGCTCATCATTGACCAATCCGGTGTGCGGGTGGCAACGGTGGATACCGAGCAGCGGGTGGCCTTTCGTTCAATCCGGCTGGGGCGTGATTTCGGGCGTGAAGTTGAGGTGTTGGAGGGTATTCAGCCCAGCGACGTTCTGGTGGCCAGCCCTTCTGATCTGTTGATGGCTGGCGAAATCGTGAACCCCATCGAAGCTCCACCGGCACACCCCTAATCCGATTTGATCACGTTTGCGTATAGCTATGCAGGTTATTTTAACGCGAGTTCTGGATAAGCGATTACATCTGAGGAAGCAGGTTGACCTTGGTGAGATTGAGTGATGGCTTGGTGTCGGATAGGCAATAGGCAATAGGCAACGATCCCCGCCAGGAGGTTGACCAGGAAGTTGGAGACGTAGCGATGGCGGGTATGCTCGATATGGCACAGGT
>JBPCSC010000375.1:0-3006 GCA_051007495.1 Methylococcaceae bacterium
GTAAAACGCAGGTAGTGGTGGGAATATAATACCGCCGGCTTCGGTTATGGTTGCCATATTGCGGATATGAATGAGGTTTAATGGAGTTTCCCTGGGCACTACCACCAATCGGCGGCGTTCCTTAAGGGTGACATCAGCAGCACGGGCGATCAGATTGCTCGAAAACCCATGCGCCACGGCGGCCAGGGTTTTCATGGAGCAGGGCGCGATAATCATGCCCATAGTAGAAAAAGCACCACTGGCTATGGCAGCACCAAGGTCATTGTCGTCATAATAAACATCTGCCAGTTCATAAACAGAGGCGCGTTTAATACCCAGTTCATGCTGAATATTGAGCGCACCGGCACTCGAAACGACCACGTGGGTTTGATACGTTTCAAGTGATCGCAATACTTCCAGCAAACGCACGCCATAAATCGCTCCGGTCGCACCGGTTATAGCAATAACAACTTTCTTCATGACAAACACTCCAGCAAAGTATCGGTTGCATTAACCAGTGCATCAACCATAGGATAACTGCAACTGGTATGGCCGGCATTTTTTAATACCGTCAACCGGGAACCGGGCACAGCATCGGCCAGCAGACGGGACGATTCCACCAGGCAGGTTAAGTCCTGTTCACCATGAAATATAAATATTGGAACCTGCGGTAACTTATGGCATTCATCGAGTATCTGGTTTTCGCGGATAAAATAGCGATTGATGGCATAATGCACACCTATTCTGGACTCGCTGATTATTTCGCTCATGCAATGATTGAGCGCGTACAGGTTCAGATCGAATTTGGAACCCAATATGACCTGACTACCCCATGTATGAAATCCAAGTGAAGCATTACTCACCAAATTGCTATCCTCACTGAACAGGTCGGTGGCCAGTGCATGGACGAGTTCTTCAACAGAAGATTGGGGATATCCAGAAAAACAATGATTCCAGATTTCTGGATACATTTCACGGAGTTCGGCACCGAAAAACCACTCCATATCACAGTCTCGGGCCAGAAACGTGCCGCGCAATATCAAACCTGAAACCCGTTCGGGGTAGCGTTCTGCATACAAAAGGCTCAACGTACTGCCCCATGACCCGCCAAACAGCACCCATTTATCCAGGCCCAGTAACTGCCGTATGCACTCCATGTCGTCAAGCAAATGCTCAGTCGTGTTGAGTTCAACCCCACCCTGAGGCATGGATCGACACGAACCACGTTGATCAAACAAAATGGCGTGGTACTGTTCGGGGTTAAAAAAACGCCGGTGATAAGCTTGACAGCCTGAACCCGGACCGCCATGCAGGATAACGACAGGATAACCGTTGGGGTTGCCGACTTCCTCCAGGTAAATACGATGGCCATCCCGTGCGAGTTCATGAGTGCGGAATGTTTCAAGTTCAGGGTACAGGATTTTCATGTGGGATAAGGAAAAAATAGTTGCAAAAGCAGACATCCTGTCCGCGCCAGTCATCACATTATACACAAAATACAGAAAGAAGAATATGAAAAACACACAGGTTGTATCGAAGTCTTTTGTTTACAAATACCTGAGAAGCCGGGGGTATATACTCCTGGGATTACTCTTGATTACCTTTATACTGCTGGCCGGAATGGTATACCGAAACCTCACTCATTTTGATACCGTACGCTCTTATGTAGATTATTCACATCGCATCCTGATGGTGACACTGGATTTACAGGAAGTGCTTTCAGAATACCTGGACATGAAAAATCCCTATCTGGATTCAGATCGCGTACAAAAAGTATCCGATCAACTGGAGCGACTGGCAGAAAGCAGGTATCACGCTCAAGCCGATACTCCAGCCTTACTGCTTAAGGCCAAAAATCTGATACTTGACACCGTCAACAAACAGCATACTCCTCAGGAACGCCAGTACATACTTCTTGATGCTTTGAATCTGACCGGATACATGCTGGACTCGGAAACTCAGGAACGCGACAAACAACTCGAAGACATAACCCGGACAATAGGTAACGAAATAGCACTGGCGGGTGTAATACTGGTGCTGGTATTGATTTTGATCATGGTCTTTGTGCAACGCAGGATACTCACCCCCCTGCAGGATCTGAGAATACTGCTATTAAACCTGGCACATGAAGACTTTACCCCTATAGAAACCGAACACCTGGATCCTCTGCTGACCCCGATATTTACCAGTTACAACGAAATGGTAATACATCTGGCCGAACTGGAAGAAACAAAACGAAATTATGCCGCCTCTCTGGAGCAGGAAGTTCGCTCTGCAACCCGGGCCATGCTGGAACAGCAAGCCAGTTTGGCCCAGGCAGAACGAATGGCCGTATTAGGCGAACTGGCCGCCAGTATTGCCCATGAACTGAGAAACCCATTGGCGGGTATACAGATGTGCTGCATCAATATAAGAAATGAAACGGAAGATAAGGAGATACAGGAACGACTGGACCTGGTAGTGGAAGAACTCAGGCGTATGGGGCGATTACTAAGCGATTTACTCGAACGCGGCAAGCGTGAACCGGTAGCAGTGACAGAATGTGATCTTGGTCGCCTGATTATAGAACTGGCCAGTCTGACCCGTTACCAGATATCCCAGAAAATAACGATTCAGGTCAAACTGGAAAAGCATTTGACGGCCCGTGTTTCCGAAAGTCAGCTTCGCCAGACCCTGCTGAATCTGATACTCAATGCCGCCCAGGCCATAGGTGATAATCAAGGCACTATAATGATTAACGGAACACGCAATAAGAATGACATAGGCCTGAGCGTATCCGACACAGGAACCGGATTTAGTCGTGAATTTCTGGAAAAAGGCATCAGACCCTTCTCCACCGGTAAATCAGGCGGTACCGGGCTTGGATTGGCAATGGTCAAGCGTTTTGTATACGACATGGGCGGCAGCCTTACCCTGGAAAACCGCCTCCCCCATGGTGCCAAAGTAAGCCTGACGATACCCGGAGAAATGTAGGTGCGAATTCATTCGCACCGTGACGCGTCGATCTTGTGCGAATGAATTCGCACC
>JBPCSC010000376.1:0-1672 GCA_051007495.1 Methylococcaceae bacterium
GACGCGGAAGTAAGCGGGATCCGCAGTTTGCACAAATGATCGAATTTGCCATGCAATACAAAAAACCAGTGCGCATAGGCGTAAACTGGGGAAGCCTGGATCAAGCCGTGCTGGCAAGATTATTAGATGAAAATGCAAGCCTGGTTGAACCTAAACCATTAGCGGAAATCATGCGCGAAGCTGTCATTACCTCCGCGCTGGAAAGTGCCGATAAAGCAATTGAACTGGGACTACCAGAAGAGCGTATTGTGTTGTCATGTAAAATGAGCGGTGTACAAGAACTAATAAGCGTGTATCAAAGCTTGTCGGAACGTTGTAACTACGCACTACATTTAGGATTAACCGAAGCCGGAATGGGATCGAAGGGGATAGTGGCCTCCACAGCGGCACTTTCAGTGCTAATGCAGCAGGGAATTGGCGATACGATTCGTATCTCACTAACACCGGAACCAGGTGCAGACAGGGCTAATGAGGTGATAGTCGCACAGGAAATTTTACAAACTATGGGTTTACGTGCGTTTACACCCATGGTCATCTCATGCCCGGGGTGCGGTCGAACCACCAGCGATTATTTCCAGAAATTAGCCCAGACAATCCAATCTCATCTACGGCATCAAATGCCTATCTGGAAAAAAAAGTACCCTGGGGTAGAAGAAATGAATGTGGCCGTAATGGGGTGCGTAGTCAACGGACCAGGGGAAAGCAAAAATGCAAACATCGGAATTAGTTTACCCGGTACAGGAGAACAACCCGTAGCACCGGTCTATGAGGATGGTATAAAGACCATTACACTGAAAGGGGAACATATCGCTGAAGAATTTCAGCAACTGGTTGAACGGTATGTGGAGAGTCACTACGCCCCCTCCGCGTTAATTGGAGATTAACACTATAGATATTGCTGGAACTTGAGCAGTAATGACTGAAAGGCAAGCGAACGATGGCTAATCAGATTTTTTTGTTCAAAAGATAACTCTGCAGCAGAACAACCCAGATGAGGAATCCAAAATAATGGGTCATAACCAAAGCCATTCATGCCACGAGGTTCTTCCAATATAAATCCTTCCCAACGGCCTTCAGCAATCAAGGGAACTGGATCATCGGCATGACGCATGAACACCAATACACAATGAAATCGAGCAGAACGGGACGCGAATTCAACACCCTTCAAGTGATCAATCAACTTATTTATGTTCTCTTGATCGGTGGCAGCAAGGCCGGCAAAGCGAGCGGAATGAACACCTGGGGAACCCTGCAACACATCAACTTCTAACCCGGAATCATCAGCCAAAGCGGGCAAACCAGAAAAAAGGGCAGCATGACGGGCTTTAATGATGGCATTCTCTACAAAAGTTTGCCCTGTTTCTTCCACGGAAGATATGGAAAGTCGAGATAAAGAGATGACTTCGAAAGAATAAGGTATCAACAAGTCATTAAATTCGGCTACTTTTCCAGAATTATGAGTAGCCAACACGATGGTTTTCATAGAAATAGAACACAACTGAAAATGATGGAAAAAAGGAACTAAAACACCTACACAGTGTATAAGGGGGGACGAATAATTCGTCCAATTCATTAACAAAGCCTAAAAAGGCTTAATACTTAAAACAGCAAGAGGAGATAATTCAATGAGTCAAATACTGACACAAGTTCAGACAGCAAACCAAGGCTATGT
>JBPCSC010000377.1:0-3396 GCA_051007495.1 Methylococcaceae bacterium
CTACCAGCGAGGACGACACCATCGTGACCGTAGACCGAACCAGCCTGAAGCTTATGGCTCGTCTTCCTTCTGGCAAAGACCCTGAAACCTTTGCCCTATCGAGCGACGAGCGGCTGATGTTCGTCTCCACTGAAGATGATAACCAGGTCACCGTTGTCGATGTACCCGGCGGCAAATCTCTCCGGCAGATTCCGGTAGGGGTGGAACCGGAAGGCATAGCGACCAGCCCCGATGGCAAATGGTTGGTCAGCACCAGTGAAACCACCAACATGGCGCACTGGATAGCCTTGCCCGGTTTGGTGGTGACGGATAACACGCTGGTCGATCCTCGTCCCAGAGCCTGTATCTTCACCGCCGACAGCCAGCAGTTGTGGGTTAGCTCGGAAATAGCCGGGAGCGTCAGCATTATTGATGTGGCCAGTCGCACCCTCGTCAAAAAGCTGAGCTTCAAAATACCCGGAGTGACGGCCGAGAAAATCCAGCCGGTAGGCATGGCTATTGATCCGGCACGTCGCTATGCCTACGTGGCCTTGGGTCCGGCCAACCGGGTGGCCGTCATCGACGCGCAAAAACTGGAAATCATCGGCTATGTGTTGGTGGGGCAAAGGGTATGGAATCTCGCCTTCAGCCCGGACGGTCAATGGCTGTACACCACGAACGGACTCAGCAACGACATCACCCGGATTGATCTGAAAAGCCATAAGGCCGTCAAATCCATAGCTGTGGGTCAATATCCCTGGGGCGTGGTGGTGCTGCCATGAACGCCATCTACGAAGCCGACCTAAGATTGCCGTTCGAGCAACAGGGTTTGCCGGCACTGTCTGTGGAGCATCTGAGCTATGCCTACGGGGAGAAACTGGTTCTTAACCAGGTGCGTTTCGAGGTGCAAACCGGCCAGTTCACCGTGCTGCTTGGGCCTAATGGAGCCGGCAAAACCACCCTGTTTTCCTTGCTCACCCGCTTGTTTGACAGTCCAACAGGGCAGATTCGGATTGCCGGTTACGATCTCAAGCGACAAGGCACACAGGCTTTGGCCCATTTGGGGGTGGTGTTTCAGCAATCGACACTGGATATGGATCTGTCGGTCGAACAAAACCTTCGCTACCACGCGGCACTGCACGGCTTGAGTCGTAGGGAGGCAGATGTGCGGATACTGGAGGAATTGTCCCGTCAGGAAATGTACGAGCGTCGCCGGGAGAAAGTCCGCAACCTGAACGGTGGCCATCGTCGCCGGGTGGAAATCGCCCGCGCCTTACTGCATCAACCCCGGGTGTTGTTGCTGGATGAACCCACCGTGGGGCTGGATGTACCCAGTCGACAGGCTCTGGTCGATTACGTACACCAACTGGCCCACACCCACCGAATTGCCGTACTTTGGACGACCCATCTGATTGATGAAGTGTTCCCGAGCGACCACCTGGTGGTGTTGCACAAAGGGCGGATACAGGCCCAAGGCACTGTGGACAGTATTCTGGCCTCTACGCACTGTGAAGACGTGGCTACCGCCTTTCAGCACCTGACCGGAGAAACCCGATGAACCCACTACGTTACCCCAGAGCCTTGGGCGGCATCATGCTGCGTGAGTTGTTGCGTTACGTTCAGCAGCGCGAACGATTCATTTCTGCCCTGGTGAGACCGTTGGTCTGGTTGTTCATCTTTGCGGCCGGGTTTCGTTCCACTCTGGGTATTGCGATCATCCCACCCTATGAAACCTATATCCTGTATGAGGCGTACATCACCCCAGGGTTGCTGGGTATGATCCAGTTGTTCAATGGTATGCAAAGTTCGCTGTCCATGGTGTATGACCGGGAAATGGGCAGCATGAAAACCCTACTGGTCAGTCCACTGCCCCGGTGGTATCTCCTGGTGTGTAAACTGCTGGCCGGTGTGCTGGTGTCCATCATGCAGGCGTATACCTTCCTGTTTGTGGCCTGGTGGTACGGTGTGGAAGCCCCTTTGAGTGGATACATTACCGTCCTGCCCGCTCTGATTCTGAGTGGCCTGATGCTGGGGGCTTTGGGTCTGTTGATGTCTACGTTCATCAAACAACTGGAAAACTTTGCCGGGGTGATGAATTTCGTGATATTTCCCATGTTCTTTCTGTCGACTGCCTTGTATCCCTTGTGGAAAATGGAGGAGTCGAGTATTTGGCTATTTCGACTGGCCGAGATCAATCCATTTTCTCAGGCCGTTGAAATGATACGGTTTGCCCTGTACGGACAAGCCAACCCCTACGCGATAGGCTATACCCTGGCCGCCATGGTGATTTTCCTGGCGGCGGCCATCATGGGCTATAACCCCTCCCGTGGCATGATGCAACGCAAAACAGGATAAAAAAATGTTACATATCAATACGGTGCTCGTGACCGGTGGTGCCGGTTTTATAGGCGGCAATTTCGTACTTGCTGCCATGCGGAAACCTGGATTCAAAATCATCAATCTTGATGCCCTGACCTACGCCGGCAATCTGGATACGCTGGAGTCACTGAGGGATCATCCTGATCATCAGTTTGTGCTGGGTTCAATCGGCGACCGGGAACTGGTGGATTATCTGCTGAAGCGATATCAACCCACGGCCATTATCAATTTCGCGGCCGAAAGTCATGTGGATCGCTCAATCAATGCTCCGGATGCATTTATTCAAACCAATGTAGTGGGCACTTTTCAATTACTGGAAGCCGCTCGTCATTACTGGAAGAACCTGTCACTGGAGGCGCAAGTGGGGTTTCGATTCCTGCATGTGTCTACCGATGAAGTATACGGCAGTCTGGGGGCAACCGGTTTATTCACCGAGCACAGTCCTTATCAGCCCAATTCGCCTTATTCTGCGTCCAAGGCCAGTTCGGATCATCTCGTCAGAGCTTATTTTCATACTTACGGATTACCAGTATTAACCACCAATTGTTCCAATAACTACGGCCCGTATCAGTTTCCAGAAAAATTGATTCCCCTGATGATACATAACGCAGTAAGCGGAAAACCCTTGCCCGTATACGGAACTGGGGCCAATATTCGTGACTGGCTGTATGTGGAGGATCATTGTCGGGCTTTGCAAGCGGTATTGGCACACGGCAGGCCGGGCGAGGTCTACAACATCGGTGGTCATAATGAAAAAACCAATCTGGATGTCGTACATACCCTGTGTGATCTGCTGGATGAATTTTTGCCGGAATCACCCTATAAACCACACCGGCAACTCATACAGTTTGTAACCGATCGCCCGGGGCATGATTTACGCTATGCCATAGATGCCGACAAAATCAAGCGTGAACTGGGATGGCAGCCTAAGGAAACCTTTGAAACCGGGATACGCAAAACCATAAGTTGGTATCTGGAACATCAATCCTGGTGCGGTCGGGTTATGGATGGCAGTTATCGCGGCGAGCGATTAGTTCT
>JBPCSC010000378.1:0-2184 GCA_051007495.1 Methylococcaceae bacterium
TTCCCCCTTGCGGTTTCGCTACGGTTGTCGTTACTACTTCCGGTTATCTCTTTCAGATAACGAGTTTTAGCCCATGCCGGGCACACTAGGTGCGAATTTATTCGCACCCCTTTTAATCCTCTTCTTCTGACATTTATAAACCACGAAAAGCACAAAATATTTTTAATCTGCGTGGACTAAAAATCCCATGCTTTCCGTGGTTAAAAGGCATTAGCCGATTTCGGCCACGGTTCCATCCAGACGGGTGATTCTGAACGGGGTGGTGAAGGTTTCGGGGTAGGCCAGGCGTACGTCTCGCAGTATGGCCAGGGCAACGGCTTCACCTAAAACATTGCCTCCAAACCGGGTGTCGTATCCGGCACTCGGGTTGAACACGCCGTCGGTGCGCCAGTGCATGCCGGCAGCATCACGAAACAGGCTGACATTGGCGATGAGTTTGTTGAGTTCACCCCCTACGCTAAGGTCGGATGGATAGGTGTCGAGTTCAGTGCCGGCTTCATCTGGAACCATGGGTTTAGGGATTATGGCGGCCTCATTAAAAAAGGCTTTGCAGATGGTCACGCCGGCGGCAACAGTGGTGGCATGGCCGGCCGGATACGCCGGATGCGGGGGGCAGCCTTCGGGATACACCATGGGCAGCAGGTACGTGCCTTCGTTGCTCAAGCCTTGTTTGATGTTTTGCTCGCGGTTGTGCTGGTAGATCTGATCCAAAACAGCCGACTCAAACAACACCGGGGCTATGCCTAAATCTATACCTTCAGTTTGGCTGCGGTGTACGCGCTGGGCGAATACTTCAGGCCGCACTCGGCGATGTACACACCATTTTTGATACCAGGCAAACCGTAACGCATAGTTGGATGCCAGGGTGATCAGGCTGAGGATATCCGGCAACCCACAGGTGGTGAACGGGCTAGCTTTGGTGATGCTGCTTTTGTAGGGATTGGCATCTGACCAGAAATCAGGACCCCACGACCACAACAGTTGGGCTGCATAAGAGGTGCATTGGTGGGGGAGGTCTGCATGTACCCAGTTTGCCCCGTCACGCAAGTTGCGGAGGTGATAGGGGTTTGGGTCGTAGGTGTCTGTTCCGGTGGGATTGACAACACCTGAATTGACGACCGCCCAGCGGGACAAGTCAGTGAGTTGATCCTGGCCGGGCAAAACGGTGCGTGTGCGCTGGGTGAGGGTGGTGGGGCCCATAGGCACCGGGAGATGCAAAAACTGGGAAACATACGGCCCGTCTACCGTACCGGCATAGCGGGCACGAAACAGGCTGTCCGGCGTAGCTTTAAATCCAAAGGTTTTTTGCCAGCCCAGTTGGTTCAGGTCGGAGGCCGCCTCAGCAATCAGTGGATGACTGGCGTACTGGTAAAAGGGGATATCCCGACATAATGCCATCCAGTAGCGTTCCACCATGTCAAGGGCCGTCATGCGGGAGGCATAACCCGGTGCAGCGGCTATGCGGGCGATTTGCGGGTCAGCACCGATCAGGTTAAAACCGTGTGCAGCCAGCGGATTGGCCAGCTTTAATACTCCGCCCAAAGGCACAGCCTCCATGGCTTGCTGGTGGCCTGTGTGAATCGCCTCCAGGTATTGACGATAGACCTCAGCATTCACCATCCCGAGTGCGTCATGGGGCAGGCCCTTGCTGTAATTAGCCCGATAATCGGCATAAAGACGCTCGTCGTCGTTGCTGGGATGGCCGGGGTTTGGGGTTATGTACTGCTGCTGGGTGGCTTGCTCACGAATATGCCGGGCCGCCTTTCTCCGCTCACCTGAAGGCGGAGCCAAAATCGGTTGATCTGCAACTGCTGAAGGGCTAACCAGCCCCAAACTCGGGGCCAGCAGCACAGTACCCGCCGATAAGCCCAATCCACTCAGGAATTGGCGGCGCGGTAAAGAGGGAACTTGATCTTCTATAACAACGGGGTCGGTTTGGCTCATGGTGCATACCTATCTAATCTAAGAATGTTGTGAATGATTTATCCCGGCCTGATAACAGGTTTGTTGTCCATTTTCTGTTTGGGCAGCAGAAAAGCGGTAGGTCAGTGAGAGTATTCAGTGTGAACACTCGTTGGGGCGGCTTGCAGTTTGAACATACCCAGCAGTGGGGTGATCAAACTCAACGCTGAAACGGCCTTTACCGCCCGTCCAGCGACCGCCCAGTGCCATTCCCTGGCCGCA
>JBPCSC010000379.1:0-3445 GCA_051007495.1 Methylococcaceae bacterium
CCTTCAGCTTGCATTTGAGCGATGCGACGGTCGATCAGGTGTTTTTCCATTTAGAAGTCGGGGATACCGTAGCGCAGCAAACCACCAATACGGTCGGCTTTTTCGTATACCGTAACGGAATGACCGGCCCGAGCCAGTTGCTGGGCGGCCGCCAGGCCCGCAGGCCCTGAGCCAACTACGGCGATCCGCTTGCCGGTGCGACGCTCCGGGATTTGCGGTTTGACCCAGCCCATTTCCCAGGCTTTGTCGATAATGGCGCACTCTATGGATTTGATCGTGACCGGTTCGTCGGTCAGGTTCAGTGTGCAGGATGCCTCGCACGGGGCGGGACAAATGCGCCCAGTGAACTCAGGGAAGTTGTTGGTGCTGTGCAGCACGTCCATCGCCTGTTGCCATTGGCCTTGATAAACCAGATCGTTCCAGTCAGGAATGATGTTGTTGACCGGACAGCCTTGGTGGCAATACGGAATGCCGCAGTCCATGCAGCGCGACCCTTGTTGGGCGAGTTCGCTTTCAGTCAGTGGAACGATGAATTCGCGGTAGTCGCCTAAACGATCGGCGACTGCCTTGTAATGCCGCTCCTGGCGGGAGATTTCCATGAATCCGGTGGCTTTGCCCATGCTTGGTTACCTTTTGTGTATGGGTCGGTGGAGGTCGATTCGGGGTTAAGCGTAGCCGCCCACCCCGAGCAGAATCCAGGGTTTTAGGCCTTGAGGCTTGCTGGCGTCGCCGCCTGTTGTTCCTGCATTTTTATGAGTGCAGTGCGGTAATCGACCGGCATAACCTTGACGAAGCGCGGCAGATATTCAGCCCAATGGGCGAGAATATCCTTAGCTCGCTGGCTGCCTGTGTAATGGGCGTGCCGTTCAATCAATGTGCGCAGACGTTGGGCATCGTGCCGGGTCATGTCGTGCATGATGTCAACACGACCGTGGGTTTCCAGATCACCGGTTTGGTGTTCAAACCGTACGGCGGCTTGTTCTTCCGCCGCGACGGGTTCCAGTTCGACCATAGCCAGATTGCAACGACGTTCAAAATCACCAGCCTCATCCAGTACGTAGGCAACCCCGCCCGACATACCCGCTGCGAAATTGCGCCCAGTCGCGCCCAACACGACTATGATTCCGCCGGTCATGTATTCACAGCCGTGATCACCTACGCCTTCTACTACGGCGATAGCCCCTGAATTTCTGACGGCAAAACGTTCGCCGGCCACGCCTCGAAAGTAGCATTCACCGCTGATGGCACCGTACATGACGGTGTTACCGACTATGATGTTTTGTTCGGGGATGATGGGGGATTCAGCGGGTGGGTAGATGATGATATGCCCGCCAGACAGGCCTTTGCCTACGTAGTCGTTGGCTTCGCCCTGCAATTCCAGCGTGATGCCGGCGGCCAGGAAAGCACCGAAACTTTGACCCGCAGTACCTGGCATACGAATGTGTATGCTGTCTTCCGGCAAACCCGCATGACCGTGGCGTTTGGCCAGTTCGCCCGACAACATGGCCCCGACCGTGCGGTTGTAATTGTGTACTTCCATTTCAATTTGCACCGGTTTGCGTTCGGTCAGGGCTGGCATGGCCTGCTCAATCAGGCGGCGATCCAGGGCTTTGTCCAGACCATGATCCTGTCGCTCACAATTGGAGGTGGCAATGCCGGGGCCGGCTACGGGTTTGTGCAGAATTCTGGACAAATCAACCTTGGAGGCTTTCCAGTGCGCTATGGCTTTGCGGCTATCCAGTCGTTCTGAGTGTCCGATCATTTCGGCCACAGTGCGGAAGCCGAGTTTGGCCATGATGTGACGTACTTCTTCTGCGATGAAAAAGAAGAAATTGACGATGTGTTCTGGCTGGCCTGTGAAGCGTTTGCGGAGTTCAGGGTCCTGCGTGGCGACACCCACGGGACAGGTGTTGAGGTGGCATTTACGCATCATGATGCAGCCTTCCACGATCAGTGGTGCAGTGGCAAAGCCAAATTCATCAGCCCCCAGCAAAGCGGCTATGACGACATCACGCCCGGTGCGCATTCCGCCATCGGCCTGCACACAGATGCGGCCACGCAGTTTGTTGAGAACTAGCGTTTGATGGGTTTCAGCCAGGCCGATTTCCCAGGGTAGGCCCGCATGCTTGATGGAAGTAATGGGGCTGGCACCGGTACCGCCGTCGTATCCGGCGATGGTGACATGATCGGCATGCGCTTTGGCGACTCCGGCGGCAATGGTGCCTACGCCCACTTCAGAGACCAGCTTGACGCTGATCCGAGCCTCCGGGTTGACGTTTTTGAGATCATGAATCAACTGGGCCAGGTCTTCGATGGAGTAGATGTCGTGGTGCGGCGGTGGCGAAATCAGCCCTACTCCGGGGGTTGAGTGGCGCACTTTGGCGATGATGGCATCAACCTTGTGGCCAGGAAGTTGGCCGCCTTCGCCGGGCTTTGCCCCTTGAGAAATTTTGATCTGGAGGTCATCGGCATTGACCAGATACTCGGCGGTAACACCAAAACGGCCTGATGCCACTTGTTTGATGGCGGATCGCATGGAGTCGCCATTGGCTAGTGGCTGGTAGCGTTCGGATAGTTCACCCCCCTCACCGGTGTTGGATTTCCCACCAATGCGGTTCATGGCAATAGCCAGAGTGGTGTGTGCTTCCCAGGAGATGGAACCGAAGGACATGGCCCCTGTAGCAAACCGTTTGACGATCTCCGTGGCCGGTTCTACTTCTTCCAGCGGTATGGACTGGTCAGCATAACGAAAATCCATCAAGCCGCGCAGAGTGAGCAGTCGTTCGCTTTGCTCGTTGATGGATCGGGTGTAGTCCAGATAGGTGTTCCAGTTGTTGGTGCGGGTGGCATTTTGCAGCTTGGATACGGTTTCAGGAGTCCAAACGTGCTCCTCTCCCCGTACCCGGTAGGCGTATTCGCCGCCCACATCCAGAGCATTGCGATACAACGGCGCGTCACTGTAGGCTAAACGGTGACGGCGGGTGGTTTCCTCTGCGATTTCACGCAATCCGGCTCCGCCTATGGTGCAGGAGGTTCCGGTGAAATAACGAAGCAGGAACTCATCGCTCAAACCGATGGCGTTGAATATCTGCGCTCCACAGTAAGACTGATAGGTGGTGATACCCATTTTGGACATGATCTTGAGCAGGGCTTTGCCCGTGGCCTTGATGAATCGCTTGTGGATTTCTTCCTCGCTCAAAGGCTCCGGCAGAGCGGTTCTAAGGTGCGAGAGTGTGTCGAAGGCTAAATAAGGGTTTATGGCCTCTGCGCCGTAACCGGCCAGCAAGGCAATGTGATGGACTTCACGGGCTTCGCCGGTTTCGATGACCAAGCCTACCCGGGTGCGTAATCCTGTGCGGGTCAGGTGGTAATGCACAGCCGAAGTGGCCAGCAAGGCCGGAATGGCGATGTGGGCGGAGTCGATGTCGCGGTCAGATAAAACCAG
>JBPCSC010000380.1:0-2793 GCA_051007495.1 Methylococcaceae bacterium
CGCCCATGTCGTGATATTGACACCCTGAAAAAATATTAAAATTAAGGCAATTTTTACCGTACATTTGAGCCAAGCGCTTCGTGGATGTTCCTAACGAAGTCTGGTAATCCCAAAAACGTGGTCTTGGTAGGAATTCAAACTCGCTAAGTACCCTACCTGATTCTTCAATAATTAATAAATCACCATCACTTCGCATACTAATAGGCGAATCAGGGCGAAAGTGTACCTTCGATACAATATTTCCTGGCAAAATTAACTCCGTCGGAACGAGACGACTTTTATCAACTCCCCAATTGCCATTATCATAAGCATAATGCTCTTCTTTGAATTTAAAGGATAAAAACTTAAACAGCTCAGGGTTATCCTGAACGCCATGAACAAGTAATTTTAATTTCAATCGTGCGCTATCCCTTCGTCGATTTTCATCTAGGGCAGGTTTAGTTAAAATAATGTTATCATGCATAATTTAGAGGCCTCTTATTTTCAATATATCTTGCACTGCATGAAAAACTTGCGGTGGTGATAGATGTGTTGTATCTATTGTTTCCCATGACGGCAAGTGTTTTCTTATTTCATCTAAAGCCCAATCATAGTTTTTATCCCTTTCGATACACATGTTATCATCAGAGGTTCCTCGTATTGCGACGCGAGTTTTGCGCGTAGATAAATCACACTTAATCTGAATAATAATATCAGGAATTGGAAACTGGTTAATACAACTAATTACCTGTTCATTTACTTTTTCCCAGGTCCATAATTTATCTGCATATGCTGCGGCCATAGTACTTGCCCAATATCGAACAAGCAAACTTGGATAATCAGAAAATTCTGCCATAGAACCACATAGTTGATTATATTCCAAAAAGGATAGCAATCGATCCTCTCCACAAAGAGCACGGGCCCTCATTTCAGCCGCCTTTGCCTCTTTTGTATATGTCACTATATCATAGCCAAGTGTTCTTAGTTGTTCCGCCAAGGTATCTTTTCCTGTTCCATTATCGCCCTCAATAACTATCCAATTTGCCATAGGTAATCCCCTTCGTAAGAATTCGACGTAAATATTATTTTCAACTAGACTTTTCTCTTAAACCATTCAGCTAAATGAGATGGTGATCTTGCCTGCGTTTCACAGACATCCGGTGTCGGCCAATCTAGGACTTAAAATCTTCGCTCCACTAGCGTTCCGCTTCCAAGATTTTCAGCGAAAGCAGATCGTCGAAATTAATGGGGATCGTGCTGTTCAGTGCAGATTTTTTCTGGCCACCCATTCACAAACACTGATCCATCAGATCGAAGACGAACCTCAATTACACGCTCAACTGCATCCCCTCTCTCAATTCGTGCGTCGTAACGACCTGTCAAGTAATGGAATCGCTGATTCGTGGAGCCCACCCAACGGCGGCTATGTTCCGGTAAGTTCGCGTCATATGAGCCATCTACCAATACGTCGGTATAATGCAGTAGCTGATCACAGCCAGGTAACTGCAGCGCGTTAAGCTCGCTTTTTGTATATCCGCTAAATACCATCACAGACAATCCAAGCTCCTGCGCTCCTTTCGCAACGACGGCCAGCCCTTCCGCTTGCAACATAGGCTCACCACCGAGAAATGTAACCCCTTCCAACTCATGCGCTTGATACACGTTATTCAGCCATTCGAAAACAGATGCAGCCGAAACAAGCTCACGCTCAACCAGTTGCAGATACGTCGGATTGCAGCAGCCACGGCAACGCTTGTCGCAGCCTTGCACCCACAATGCAGCCCTTCGCCCCGGCCCTTCGGCTTCGGTGCAGGGTAGATGACATGCCAAGTTCAGCCAATGCACAACTTCACCCTAACTCGAATATCAACTGACCACCTGCAATATGGACTTCGATTGTCTTGTTCCTGACCTGGTCAGGAGCGACCATCATCTCAAATAGAAAATCGGCTAATGGGTCAATTAGCTTATTGGTCAGCGCGTTCGGAACGCCGCGCCCGCCCGTTCCGCGATCCACTTCCTTGACCAGCAGTGCCAGTATCTCGGCCTCTTTGACCAACCTCAAATCGGAAACTCCCCATTTGTCCTTCAGCCCTTTACGCAGTGGTTCCAACTTGGCGCGGGCGATGTCAATTAAGAAGCTATCGTCACACATGAAGTTGAAAGGAATGATGTTGGCCTCGCCAATGCGCCCTAGCAATTCCGGGCGTTTTAGTTCACTCACGAAATGCTGCCGCACTTTTTGGATGAATTCATCGCGCACATTCTGGCTTTTATGACTGACATCGGCTGCGCCAATGTTCGAGGTGAAGACGATGACGGTATCCGAAAACATCACCGTTTCGCCCTTGCCATCCGTCAAGCGCCCGTCTTCCAGAATTTGCAAAAACTTGTCGAGGATGCGCGGGTGAGCCTTCTCGATTTCATCGAACAGCAACAGAGAAAATGGTCTTTGCTTGACGGCATTGGTCAGTTGCCCTCCAGCTTCGTAGCCCACATAACCCGGCGGCGCACCCACCAACCTCTGGTCGGCATGTTCGTGGTTGAACTCGGACATGTCGAAGCGAACACAGGCTTCTTCGTCGCCGAACAGAAATTCGGCGATGGACTTCGCCAGTTCAGTTTTGCCTACGCCTGTAGGGCCGACAAAAAACAACACGCCCTTGGGAGTGCGTTGCCTGTATGAATGTTGAAGTCCCGAAAGCCCCGTGAAGGCGCGAACGAGGATGCGCCGCACCGATTCAATGGCCTCCGCTTGCCCTTTGACGCGGCGACCAAGTGTTTCAACAATAGTCTGAAGTTTTTTGTGATCCA
>JBPCSC010000381.1:0-2151 GCA_051007495.1 Methylococcaceae bacterium
AGGATATCCCGCTTCAGGTCGATGCGCAGCGATTCAATATCCCGCTGCACTTCGCCACGAAATACCTCGATTTTAGTATCCTGCTCCTTGATATCGCGCTTCAGGTCGCCTCTGGCGGTTTCGATTTGCAACTCAATTTCTTTGATGTCCCGCTGGATATTCTTACGACTGGATTCCGTTTCGTCGGTGGCCGCCTTGCGGGAATCGTTAATGTTAAGCCTCATTTCGCTGCGTATCTTCTCCATATCGACAGTCAGTTCCGAGCGCATTTGCGCGAGATCGCGCTTCGCCAGGTTTTCGTGTACCTCAAAAAAAGCACGGGTCTGGGCATCAACCTGTTGATCGCTGAATCCACCGCTTTTCAGGATGGTGGCGTAGGTGTCTGTATCGAAAATGTTGGGATTCATGAGGGCACTCCGGGGTGAGTTGTTCATAGACTGGGTGATTATAACGCTGCCGGTATCGGCTTTGGCAATCATGTGGACAGCTTCCTGAATGTTTCCAGCACACTGTCGCCCTTAAAGGGTTTGACGATCCAGCCTTTTACACCGGCCGCTTTGCCGCGTTCTTTCATGCTGGGGTTGCTTTCGGTAGTGAGCATGATGATATTGACCTGAGTATTGCCCAGTTCCGAGCGTACTTTCTCCACCATGGTCAGGCCATCCATGTTGGGCATATTGACATCACAGACCACCAGGCGTATGGCTGAGTCCTGGCGTAGTTTATCCAGACCATCGCGACCGTCCACGGCGGTAAGCGTATCCAGACCATTTTTCGACAGAAACCCGCCTACTTCATCGCGCACTGTACTGGAATCATCGACAATCAGTATTTTCCCCATAATATGTACCTCGTTGCTGATATAAAAAATCTAAAACAGTTCCAATTCGCCCGACTCGACCAGATCCGCCATGGCCTCGGGTATTTCCCTGAATTGATCCGGTGACCAGTTCAGATTAAATACAAACCATTGCTGAAAACTCACCTGTTCCTCATCCAGATGATTTTTCAAGGTATATTCAAAGCACAGATGCGGATGATCCGATCCAAATGAAACATAGTGATGGGCGTGGTTAATCACTATAGGCACCTGAACCGGAGAAAGGGTACCGGGATCGTCGGCAGGTATGTATCTGTTTTTGAATGCCCCCCAGATAAGATTGGTTATCTCTGAGAGTATGTTGTTCACCGACCTGAAATCGGTCAGATTTGACCCTCCACTGTCACTGTTTCCACGCGCTAACTGCATAATGCCGGCTTCACTGGTCTGTAACAGCATATATCCCTTGAACCAACTGCTTTCCAGTGGTATCAGCGTAAATACCTCGCCGAATATGATCCGGTCTTTGACCAAACTGGGCGTACGGCAACTGACCGATAACCCGGTAAACTGATGCGATAAGGCATTAAGGCTGAGTTCCATGATGCCGTGTACCATGCTGTCGGGATACAGCATACTAAACAGATACTGATTCAGGCTGAGTTTTAGCGGGGTAATATCCTCGCGTCTATATACCCCGTTGGCCAGGTGTTCCAGTTCATGCGCCTGTGCGTGTCCCTCTGGTGATTCCCGGCGCAGAAACAACGGCAATTCCGGGCGCGACTGGCGGATATGCCGGGCCAGTTTCAGTGTGTCTTCCAGGGTTCCGCAATAGGTTTCTGCCAGTATCAGCGCACCCAGATCCAGGGTAGAACCCAAAACCTTGACGACATGGCCAGGGTTTGCCCGTACACCGATCAAACCCTCGGTATCGCAGAATCGTTTAAGTTGTTCCAGACAATCAGCATTGGTTTCCAGTACCAGCACCTTGCTGAGTACGGTTTTAGGTGGGGTATTCAATGGGATATAACCTCGTTTTTAATGAAAATAAATGTCTCGTTCTCACGCTTTTCCCGTCTGTGTTTTTTGTTGCTGCATGACCCCTAATCAGTATCCCGCGCTTCCCGGCGCGACTGAACGGGAGGGCGGGTTTTGCCAGAGTAAGTGCCATTCGAGATTCAATCCATGAGTCCAAACCCTGCCTGCCTTGAATTAAAAGTTTGTTAAGTATAATCTTTTCACCCTTTACCCTTTACCCTTTACTTTTCACTAATCACTAATCACTAATCACTAATCCCTAATCCCTAATCCCTAATCCCTAATCCCTAATC
>JBPCSC010000382.1:0-1601 GCA_051007495.1 Methylococcaceae bacterium
TTTAAAGGCTCGTTTGGGTAAAGACTATCACTACGAGCAACACATGGGCGGGGCCATCTACGCATTTTTGCGTGGACTGGACAATCCTGATACCCAAGGCATTTACCATCACAAACCATCCATACAGATGATCCAAACCCTGGATGCACTGTTCCAACCCCAAACTGAAGAGGTATCCCATGTCTGCTGACGAGATGCTTGATCTTGCTTTTACCTGGCAGGAAGCAGGCTACATCCGCCCTATGGATGTGGTTTTCGCCGAGTTTATTCATTTCTATGATAAAGATGCATCGCCTCTGGTGTTGCTGGCCGTGGCTTTGGCCAGTAATTACTATGGCAAAGGGCATAGTGGCGTAAACCTGGCAGAGTTACTTAAAAACCCCGAAACCGCAGTAGACCCTCCGCGTCCTGGATTACCCCCATTGGGTGACAAAAAAACACCTGCCGAGGTATTAAAAACCATTACGCTGGACGACTGGCGGGCCGCACTGGAACAATCAAGGTTCTTTGCCAAACCTACTCCTTACGATCGTGCTACCCTGCCCTGTTCTTATGAAAACAGTTACCCTTTGGTGCTGGATAACGATCACGTTTATCTCGCCCGTAACTGGATCAACGAACAGTGGGTAGCCCGTTCCATACTTGAGCGGGCCAATACCCATACCGATGTTCCAGATGCAACAAAGATAAAAGTCGTGCTTGACCGCTTGTTTTCCACCGCACAACCAAGCGTTAGCCGGCAACCAGACCAGGAACCCAACTGGCAAAAAATTGCCTGTGCCATAGGAACCCGGGGCCGGATACTCATCATGACCGGCGGGCCAGGCACTGGCAAAACCTACACCATCGTGCGCTTATTGGCCTTGCTGCAAAGCAATGTCCCTGAAAATGAAAAGCTACGCATATTACTGGCTGCCCCCACCGGCAAGGCTGCTGCCCGTTTGACTGAATCCATAGCCCAATCCATGAGTTATCTGGATGAAACCGTCAAAAACCGCATCCCGACCAAAGCAGTTACCCTGCACCAATTACTCGGTGCCAGTCGCTACACCCGCAGTTACCAATATAATGAAGATAACCCTATTCATGCGGATGTAGTGGTGGTAGATGAAGCCTCCATGATTGACCTCGAAATGATGGCCTCATTACTCCGTGCACTGCCCGACACCACCCGTTTGATATTGGTAGGAGACAAAGATCAACTGGCCTCGGTAGAGGCGGGTTCGGTTATGGGTGATTTGTGCAGCCATATAAGAAATGGCAACTACACCCCGGACACCCTCGACTGGATGGAACAAACCACCGGCGAAACCCTGACCAGACCAACCGAACACACGGAACAAACCCAGGATACCGGCAACGCCCTGGCCCAACAAACCGTGCAGTTGGTGCATTCCATGCGGTATAAACGGGATTCGGGCATTGGCTATCTGTCCAGAGCCATCAATGCCGGCCATTCAGGCACTATTGAAGGCATTTTGAAAAATCCCGTATTCAAGGATCTTAACTGGTGGATCATCCAGCCATCAACACAGGTTTATATCAGAGGGATAGCCCGTGGGTTCAAGGATTATCTGAATGTCATAAAAACCGAACGGCCC
>JBPCSC010000383.1:0-1285 GCA_051007495.1 Methylococcaceae bacterium
ATAATATCTGGGCCTAATTGGAATGGGCAATCGGACAATCGGTGCTGTGTATCGGTGCGGACCCAATCAATTTCATGGCGTTCACCATCGAATGCTTCAGGGGGTAACGGCCAGGACCAGCCACAATTCAAGGGTTTGCCGTTATATTCCACGCCGGATTGATTGGCCTGAATTCGGGTGACATAGCGGCCATCCAGATAGGCTTCCAGTTCCAGTGCCTGATAGGGTTTTTGTTCATCCAGGCAATACCCTTTGAGTGTATCTCCATGCAAGCCTGAAATTCCTGAGCGGGTTTTGCCGCTCATGCGTTCGGTAAAGCCTTGGGTTATAGCTTGTTCAGCCACCGCTTTGCGGTATCTTTTAAGCGACAATGGCCAGACAAGACCATCATCCGTATTCAAATGGGCCGTGCTGATTCTGGCGGGCAGAAATCCCTTGGGCAAGGGTTTCTGGCTTAACAGGTGTAAAACACCTTCGGTATAGCGTGTGTCCATCCTCACGCCGGGGTTTGTACCCCAGCATAATTGGGCCGTATTGAAACTTTCGCTAAAAGGGGGTACGGCAAAGCTTACATATAAACGTCCATCCATTAGTGTATATGGCTGGATGTTTGATATAGCTACAGCCTCATGCAGGCGAGTCACACAGTGTTCAGGTAAATCCTTAATGACTTTAGGTAACAAACGGATTAACCCATTGCGTACGGCCTGTAGTTGACTGGGTAACAGGGTATTTATCCAGTTGATCGAGGTTTTTTGATGAGTGGGTATGGGGATGGTGTATCCGTCTGCGAATGTCACGGCTAAAGGTGAACCTATACCTAATTCCAGTCGGGCCACTAACAGATAGGTTTTCCCTTCTTCCATGCTCATAAGGAATAGAGAATCCGTGACTGTTTTACCCTCAACATTCAGGGCAATGGGGGTTAGTAGTTTATGGGTATTGGAATGTATCCAGAGGATAATGACAGGACTTATCTCTCCGAAATATAGTGTGGTTTCAGTAGCAGGCATGGCATTGAGATAAGAATGGCGGGAAGAAATGTAGAACGGCCGGAAAATGAAAGGGTGGATTGAGTTCTGTCAATCCACCCTGTATAAGCCTTTACTTCATTCTGATTGATTAACTGGTCGCAAAATCGCTTGGATCGATATTTGTCGCTGTTACACCCACCAAAGTTACCCTGGAACCATCACGGAAGATGATTATGGCATCACTGCCGGATTGGACGACTTTGTAGTCGGTGGTTGCTATGTTAAACGTACCATTATCTGTGGTGTTGGTA
>JBPCSC010000384.1:0-1967 GCA_051007495.1 Methylococcaceae bacterium
TCTACTGTCCAGGTCTGGCTGTCGGCATCAAAAGACACTTTGTAATCGTCCTGATTGCCTTGATACACGACGGTATCCTGTCCGTCGCCGCCGTTAATGGTGTCGTTGCCGGCACCGCCATCCAGTGTGTCGTTTCCAGCGTCACCCGACAGGCTGTCATCGCCCGCTTCGCCGTAGAGGCGGTTATCGGCCTTGCTGCCTTCGATGACGTTGTCCAGTTTGTTGCCGGTTCCGTCCGTCGCCGAAGCGCCGATCAGGGTCAATACTTCGATGTTGTCACCCAGCGCGTAACTGACGGTGCTTTCGACTACGTCTTCATCGCCATCACGGGCGGTTTCGACGATTTTGTCTTCGGTGCTGCTGATTTGATAGGTGTCGGAACCGTCACCACCGACCAACACATCCACGCCACCACCACCGAGCAGGGTGTCATCGCCGTCACCGCCTTGCAGGGTATCGTTGCCATTTTTGCCATCGAGCAGATTGTTGCCGTCGTTGCCCTTGATGAGATTGGCCAGGTCGTTGCCCGTGCCGTTCAGATCGGAGAGTCCGGTGAGTTCCAGATTTTCAACATTAACAGGCAGTGTGTAGGTGATTGAGCTTTTAACTGAATCATTGCCAGAGCCTGAGCCAGATTTTTCGATGACCTGGTCACGGGTGTTGTCTACAAAGTAAACATCATTACCGCTGCCGCCGATCAGGGTATCAGCACCGGTGCCGCCATCCAGAGTGTCATTGCCGTTGCCGCCGTCGAGCAGGTCGTTGTCGGCTTCGCCTTTGAGTGTGTCGTGGTCGCTGCCACCCAACAGGGTATCCGCACCAGCGCCTCCTGACAGTGAGTCATTGCCGACTCCGCCGTCCAGCAGATCATTTCCGATGCCCCCCAGTAGGGTGTCCTTGCCATTGAGACCGATGAGTGTGTCATTACCGGCCAGTCCGTCGATTTTGTCGTCGTTGGCCGTTCCAATTTTCTTGTCGTTGTTGTTAGTCAAAGTCAAAGTTGCCATGGTCGATGCTCCGTTGGGAATGAGTTAAATTCAGGTTTTATGGTCAAAAAAAACGCGGAAGGTCAAAGTAGGAGACCCTCCGCGTTTGTGGTTAGCGTTTCATCCCGGGTAGTGGCTTACACGAGAGATCGGCTGCCCTGTTAGCCCGCGACAGGCTGTTGCGGGCTAACGTCAGAGGTGACACCCACTGGTACAACCTGGTCGGCAAACGCCAGGTATTCGACGTTGACCAGGTAGTCGGTGCCTTCGTCTGTTCCGTCGCCATCTGTGCCGTTAACATCTTCAACCGTCCAAGCATGGCTGTCTTCGTCGAAGAAGTATTTGTAATCGCTTGCATTACCCGAGAAGGTGACCGTGTCGATGCCGTCGCCGCCATCAATGCTGTCATTGCCTTCACCGCCGTCCAGGGTATCGTCACCTTCATAGCCCATGAGGGTGTCGTTGCCTTCACGACCGTACAGGCTGTTGGCCACTTCGCTGCCTTCGAGGACGTTATCCAGTCCGTTGCCGGTGCCTTCCAGTGCCGAAGCTCCGATCAGGGTCAATACTTCGATGTTGTCACCCAGCGAGTAACTCACGGTGCTTTCGACTACGTCCTGGTCGCCATCACGAGCCGTTTCGACGATTTTGTCTTCGGTGCTGCTGACGCGGTAAGTGTCAGAGCCATCGCCGCCGGTCAGTACATCCACACCGCCGCCGCCGAGCAGGGTGTCATCGCCTTCACCGCCGTGCAGGGTGTCGTTGCCATTTTTGCCATCGAGCAGGTTGTTGCCGTCGTTGCCTTGAATCAGGTTGGCATCGTCGCTGCCCGTGCCGTTGATGTCGGCCAGGCCGGTCAGGGTCAGGTTTTCAACGTTAGGAGTCAGGGTGTAGGTCACTGAACTCTTGACGGTGTCCTTGCCCGAGGTGCGACCGCTCAGTTCCGTGACCACATCACGAGAATTGTCCACGATGTAAAGA
>JBPCSC010000385.1:0-3713 GCA_051007495.1 Methylococcaceae bacterium
GGATAGGAAGGCGTGTAGTCCCACAGCACTTCTTCAGCGGCAATGTAGTAGAGGCGAGTGGTGGCGGCATACAGCGGTACGCAAAACAACAGCAACGCCGAGCAGCATAAAAGGTGGCGGAAAGAGGGGATCATCGGAGGGTTCATCAGGCTAATGTCAATGCTTGATGATAATGAATCTCAACAAATTATGCTACACCTACCGATCGCAGGGTTTTGACGTGCAGCCGTGCGGTCAGACCTGCTCTTACATCACCTCCAGAGCAACATAAGAATTGAGGGCATCGACGATATCGAGGACATAAGCACCTGAGAGTGACACGTAGGCGTGGCCCGAAACCGAGGGCGTGGCCGACCAATAACTTGAATCACTGCCCCACCCCGACGGCACGCCAGAATCTTGAGTACCGGTGGCCGTTCCATTGTAGCCATCCCAAATGGCCAGCAGGTCGTTATAGGTGGGATTAGTGGCTGTACTGCCTGCCGAAGCCGGGGATCCTCCTATTGCCGTGCCATGTACAAAGTAGAGGGAATTAATGCCTGTAATTCCATCCCCCACTCTGGGAAGTGCCAGGCGCACATTGTTCAAGGTGGCATAGCGATATGTGTCGGTGGTATTACCTCCGCCCCCGACCGTGCCGTTGCTGTCCTGGTTGAAAATACCGTCCAATACATCGTGGCTGGTTTGATCACTACTCCCGCTAACACCATCGCCGGAGCGATCCCAGAAGTAATACCAGTGTCCATCCACGTTCACGGGTTGGATGAGTGTTCCGTACGTCCCTCCCAAGTCAATCACCGCCTGGCCCGTCACAGAGAGGGTGTCGTCGTTGTTAATGGTAAGAACCGCACTGCTGGTTCCGAGTGTGGCGTTTTGCGGGTTGAATAACGACACCTGCACGGTTTCGTTAGTCTCATACACGGTGTCGCCCAATAGGTTTACCCCCAGCGTCTTGCTGGTTTCGCCCGGGGCAAAGCTCAACTGGCCGCTGGTCGCCGTGTAATCACTGCCTGCGGTGGCGGTGCCGTCGGCGGCTTGGTAATTGACCGTCACGGTCTGGTTTGTGGCCACCGACAGACTTACCGTGATATTCGCCGTTTTGCTGCCGCTGTTGCCTTCACTGACGGCCGTGCTGGCGATGGACACAGCAGGTAAATCGTCGTTGGTGATTGTCACCGTCGCCGTGCTGTTTGTGGTGCTGAGCAGGGCGTTGGCTGCGTTACTCAGTTGCACCTGGAAGGTTTCATTATTCTCCACCGTAGTATCGCCCAACACCGGAATGGATACGGTTTTGCTGGTTTCGCCCGGGGCAAAGCTCAAGGTGCCACTGACGGCGGTGTAATCTGAACCCGCCGTCGCCGTGCCATCAAGGGTGGCGTAACTCACACTGGCCGTATGATTCGATGCCGTAGACAGGCTTACCGTGAGGTTCACCATGCTGGTGCCGCTGTCGCCTTCGGCACTGCTGGCTCCGCTGATGGTGAGGACGTGGGTTGTGGGCAATACTTCCAGAGCGACGGAATAGGAGTAGTAGTCGAAGTCGTTTGAGACGTAACCATAGTAGCTGACGTACGCATGACCGGAGACCGAAGGGGTTGCCGACCAGTAATACGAGTAGGTGGCCCATCCCGGCGGCGTTCCGTTATAACTCGTACCGGTTCCCGTTCCATTGTAAGCATCCCAGATCGCCAGCAAGTCGTCATAGGTGGGATTGATGGCCGTGCTGCCCGCCGTGGCCGGAGAGCCACCTAAGGTCGTGGCCGACTGATAACCATAGTTCAGCCCCGTCGTGCTTCCTGTGCGGGGCAAGGCCACACGTACGCCGTTCAAGGTGGCATAGCGGTAGGTGTCGGTGGTATTGCCGCCGCCCCCCACCGTGCCATTGATGTCCTGATTAAATATCGCGTCCAGTACATCGTGGGTAGCGTAATCACTGTAGTTGGTGTAACCGGCCCCCTGTGTATTCAGCATGGTGCCATCTCCGGAACGATCCCAATAGTAATACCAGTGCCCATCCACGTTTACCGGTTGAATCAACTGACCGTACTGCGAACCTAAATCTATCACGGCCTGGTCAATCGGGGCGGTAGACGTGGGATATTGCGAATCGTCGTTGTTAATGGTTAGAACGCTGCTGCTTCCAATCATGGCGTTTTGCGGAGCAGATAATGATACCTGCATGGTTTCGTTAGGCTCGAACAGCGTGTCACCCAGAATCGGAACGTTCACGGTTTTGGAGTTTTCCCCCGGGGCAAAGCTCATCTGGCCGCTGATTGCGGTGTAATCACTGCCTGCGGTGGCAGTGCCGTCAGCGGTTTGGTAGTTGACCGTAACGGTTTGGTAGTAAGTCTTCGACAGGTATATCTGGAAAGTGGCGTAACGGGTTCCGCTGTTGCCTTCACTGATGACCGGTGTGCTGGAGGAGTTGGGGTAGTAGCCATAAACGTAGACATAAGGAGGACGCGTATCGACGCTCAGGTTGAGCGTGTTGCTGACCGGGTTGTTGTTGCCCGCGTTGTCGGTGAAGTGGTTAGCCACAACGCTGATCTTGGCGGTGAGATAGCTATTGTTACTAGGTGTGAACGCGGCGGTGCGGGTTAGCCCTGTGCCATTGAGCGCACCCAGGGTTCCGCCGGTCACGCTGATGTCGCTGCTGTCAAAACCGGTGGGGAGTTCGCTGAAATTAAAGGTCAGCGTGGCGGTATCGCCGGCTTGAAAGCTGGATCTGTCGCTGCTGATGGTCAGGCTGGGGGCGAGTGTGTCACCAGTCAGCGTCAGCGTGTTGCTTGCCAAACCGTTGTTGCCTATGGCAACGGTGTAGGTGCTGGCGGCCACATTAATGCTGGCGGTTAGTGTGTCGGTGTTGGCCGTGGGGGTAAACACGGCGGTGCGGGTTAGCCCTGTGCCGTTGAGCGTGCCCAAGGTTCCGCCCGTCACGTTGATGTCGCTGGCATCAAAACCGATGGGGAGTTCGCTGAAGAGAAACGTCAACGTCGCCGTGTCACCGGCTTTGAGGCTGGTTTTATCGCTGCTGATGGTGAGGCTTGGGGCCAAAGCGTCACCGGTCAGATTGAGGGTGTTACTCGCCAGGCCGTTGTTGCCTATGGCATCGGAGTAAGTGCTGGCCGCCACATTAATGCTGGCAATTAAGGTGTTGGTGTCGGCGGTGGGGGTAAATACGGCGGTGCGGCTTAGCCCTGTGCCGTTGAGCGTGCCCAGGGTTCCGCCCGTTACGTTGATGTCACTGCTGTCAAAACCGAACGGGGATTCGCTGAAGAGAAACGTCAGCGTGGCGGTTTCTCCGGCTTTGAGGCTGGTTTTATCGCTACTGACGATGAGGCTGGGAACGAGTGTGTCACCGGTCAGATTGAGAGGTAGGCTCGCCAGGCTATTGTTGCCTATGGCATCGGTGTAGGTGCTGGCCGCCACGCTGATATTGGCGGTTAGGGTGTTGATGTTGGCGGTGGGGGTAAACACAACCGTGCGGGTCAACCCCGTGCCGTTGAGAGTGCCCAAGGTTCCCCCTGTCACGCTGATGTCGCTGCTGTCAAAACCGACTGGAAGTTCACTGAAGATAAATGTCAGCGTGGCGGTTTCACCGGCTTTGAGGCTGGTTTTATCGCTGCTGACGATGAGGCTGGGAACGAGTGTGTCGCCGGTCATTTTGATGGTGTTGCTCGCCAGGCCACTATTGCCTATGGCATCGGTGTAGC
>JBPCSC010000386.1:0-2809 GCA_051007495.1 Methylococcaceae bacterium
CCTCGCTCCAAGGCAAGACGCCCTCGCTCCACATTCCACCTCGCCCAGGGCCTAGTGAAAATACAGACACACGAATAGCTCCACCCGGGTGCGAATAAATTCGCACCTACCGGGAAGGAGCAAGGGCGTCTCGCCCTCGCCACGCCTCCCCTCTGCACCTCGCCTCGTCGAGGGCAGGATGCCCTCGCTCCAACTCCAGAATTGCATGCTCGGTCTCTGAACGGCTACGCCCATCACGATCTTTGAATCCGTAAAAGTCCACCAAGGTCGTCAGGCGATCAAAGCCACGGTATTCGAGCGATATGTGCCGGGCCAGGCGATCGACGGTCACGCGCCCTCCCTTGTGCCGACCAGAGGGGGCCTTGATGATCGATCCATAGGCATAGATACCGTCAGGCGCGAGATAAGGTGCCAGACATCGCTGGATGAAATTGGCCTCCGTTAACCCTTCGCACACGATACAGACCCGCGTCATTCCATCCTTCCGACGGCCTGTTTCAACCAGATGTCAGAGAGCTGATAGTCATCGTCCAGCCATTCCTGGTATTGCTCGCGTGGCAGGTTGCACAACACCGTCGCACCCTCGTGGGCACTGGCCACTATGATGTTTTCCAGCTCAAAGCAGTCCACCAGATACGGCGACTGCGTGGCGATGAAGATCTGCCGCCTCTGCGACAGACGCTTGAACATCTCGGCCACCAGGGTAATGGCGTGCGGGTGCAGCCCCAATTCAGGCTCGTCGAAGAACATCACATCCGGCAAGCGGTCGGGCGGCAGGTTCAGCAGCGTGAACAGGCAAAACAAACGCAGTGAACCATCCGACGTGAGGTGAGAGCCGAACACCTTGTCGCTTTGCCGGCCTACCCAGCGCAACAGCACCTTGCCGGCTGCTTCATCCAGCACAAAATCCTTGAACGCCGGCAACACACGGCCAATCTGTTTGACGATCAGTTCGTAGCGTTTGCGGTCGGTATTGCGCAGGTCCAGCAGCATGGCCGCGAGATTGCCGCCGTCAGAGCGCAGACGGAACGACTCGGTGACATCCCAGCGGTTGTGGATGGCTGCGTTGCTGGATGTGTCGTGAAACTGATAGGTGGAGCACTGTCGCAGGAGATTAACGATGGTTTGGGCCGTCTTGTGCTTCTGTTCCAGCAGGCTGGACTCCTTGCCCACATGTTCAATCTCAATCCATTTCGCCTTGGTCGGTATGCCATGTGCCGAATACCGATAGGCCTCGTTCATCACCATCACTGAATCACCAGCGGAAATGTGGGCCAGGTCAAACCGGTAATCGTTCTCGCCCGATGCGGTTTCCAGGCTCAGTTCGGCGTGGATGCGCGGTGTCTTGCGGGCCCCCATGAAGAATTGGTCATCACCGCCACCGTGGCGCAGCACGAATTCTTGCAGGTTCCTGGCTTTGAGCATCCAGCTCAGCATCTCGAAAAAGCGGATCAAGGTGGACTTGCCCGCACCGTTCGCCCCGATAAGCACTGTCAACTGCGGTAAATCAAGGTTCTGGATGTTCTTCAGGCTGCGGAATCCCTCTATCGTGACCAAACGGATTCGGTTAGTACGGGTTGGCTGGGTGGATTCAGTCATTAAACATCCTCATGTCGAAAACACACGCTCAATAAAATTACTCCAAAAAAACTTTTCATTACGTTACGTCATAACCCCTCATTCGGGTTTTCGCACACCAGGGCGGGAAAAAGAAAAGCCCCATCACAGCCGCTTCATACTGTAATGCTCGGCGCGACTGAACGGGAGGGTGGGATTTATCAGACCGGGTGCGAATGAATTCGCACCTACCGGGAAGGAGCGAGGGCGTCTCGCCCTCGCCCCGCCTCCCCTTTGCACCACACCTCGTCGAGGGCAGGATGCCCTCGTTCCAAGGCAAGATGCCCTCGCTACACCAGTAGGCGTTCAAGCGCGACCATGGCGAAAAAGCCCCTGTTTCACTCTTGCTCCAATAGTTACCTGTGGGGTAGGCTTTTGGATGGGCTAAGTCACTACGCGGAAATCTTTGCTGAATCGGGTTTTCGCACACTAAGGCGAAAAAAATAAATGCCCCCCGGACAGTCGCTATCCTTCCTGCCTTTAATTAGATATCAAGCCAGTCAGAAGTGAATAACAATACTATCAATGCCCAGGAAAATAAGAGAACTCATCAGCGAACTGGAAAAAGCTGGATTTATCAATAGAGGCGGCAAAGGCAGCCATAGAAACTTTATCCATCCACAGGTGATAAAACCGGTGCTTCTTTCCGGCAAAGCCGGAGAGGATGCCAAGAAATATCAGGAAAAGGCGGTTGAAACAGCTATAGAGGAGTCGAAAAAATGAATCCAAAATACCATTATGTAAAAATCGTGGAATGGTCGGATGAAGACCAATGTTTTGTCGGTAGTTGCCCTGGCCTTTTTTATGGTGGCTGTCATGGCGATGACGAACAAGAGGTTTTTGCGGAACTGTGTACTCTCGTTGATGAAACCTGTGCTTTATTTGAACAAAGTGGCAAGGCATTTCCACCACCGACATCGGGCAAAGACTATGCGAACAAGATGCTTAGCCTGGCTTAACAGCTTATTGAATAAGGCCCGGGTGCGAATAAATTCGCACCTACCGGGAAGGAGCGAGGGCGTCTCGCCCTCGCCTAGCCTCCCCTCTGCACCTCGCCTCGTCGAGGGCAAGACGCCCTCGCTCCACATTCCACCTCGCCTCGTCCAGGGCCTATTGAAAATACAACCACACGAGTACCTCAAGGCCCGGGTGCGAATACATTCGCACCTACCTGGAAGGAGCGAGGGCGTCC
>JBPCSC010000387.1:0-2028 GCA_051007495.1 Methylococcaceae bacterium
GTGTTGCCCAACCTGTAAACGCCACCAGTAACGATAAGGTTCAGTATTTCCAGTTCTCGTTTGGTTCGGGATTCTGAAACAAAGGAACATAGTTTAACCCGTTTGGTCGGGAAATCGTCAGGGAAGACACTTGAGATATATTTACACAGCGTCAGGGGATACTCTCCTGGCTGATTGTTTACAACACACTTTCTGGTTTATTCCATTTTTAATCTGCGAGATTGATATGCTCAAAAAAACACTGATTTTAACGATGACCGCCCTGCTGTTCAGCATGAATGCCTATGCAGCGGAAAATAAGGTCGGATTTGTTAATGTAGCCCGTCTGCTGGAGAAAGCTCCGCAGGCAGATAAAGCTAAAAAAGATCTGGAGCGTGAGTTTGCTCCACGCGATAAAAAACTACTGTCCGAACAAAAAGATATTAAACAACTGGAGGAGCGCCTTGGCAAAGATGCCGCCATTATGAGTGACTCCGAACGGCAACGTCTGGACAAGGATTTGATGAGTCGCAAGCGTGAAGCCAAACGCTTGCAGGATGAGTTTCGTGAAGATTTCAATTTGCGGCGCAATGAGGAATTAGCCAAGTTGCAAAAGGAGATATTCGAAGCCATACAGACACTGGCCAAGGACGAACATTTTGATTTGCTGCTTACAGATGGTGTGGTTTACGCGAGTGAAACCATTGATGTGACCAGCAAGGTAGAACGTAAACTGGAAACCAGTTTCAAACGCTAAAAATCACCGCTGCATTTAACCCCCTCATTACAGGAAAAAAAATTGGATATACAAAAAATAAAGGAATATCTTCCTCATCGTTACCCTTTCTTGCTGGTAGATCGTGTCCTCGAAATTGAACCGGGCAAACGACTTCTGGCGTTCAAGAATGTTACGTATAACGAGCCGTTTTTCGCCGGGCATTTTCCGGAGTTACCCATAATGCCTGGCGTATTGATTATTGAGGCCATGGCTCAGGCGACTGGTTTGCTGGCATCAGAAAGTGCGCCTGAAGTATTAGGCAAGGGTATGACGTACTACCTGGTCGGGTTGGACAAGGTTCGTTTCAAACGGCCAGTAGTACCCGGTGACCGTCTTATGCTGGAAGCCAATTATCTGCGCCATAAGCGCAATATATGGGCGTTTGCCTGCAAGGCTGAAGTCGACGGAGAATTCGTGGCGAGTGCGGAAATCATGTGTGCCGCAGCGGAGCGCGTATCTTGATACATTCTACGGCCATCATCGACCCGGGGGCTGAAATAGCCTCGGATGTCCAAGTGGGGCCTTATGTCATCATTGGCCCGGATGTCATTATTGAATCCGGTACCTGGATAGGGCCACATGCGGTTATCAAGGGGCCTACCCGAATCGGTCAAAACAATAAACTGTTTCAATTCGTGTCAGTGGGCGAAGACCCGCAAGATAAAAAATACAGAGGTGAAACAACCCGGCTTGATATTGGTGATAATAATATCATCAGAGAATATGCCACGCTGCATCGGGGTACTGTTCAGGATCGCGGCGTGACTACACTGGGTAATGGCAATCTACTTATGGCGTATACCCACGTAGCCCATGATTGCATCATCGGTGATAACGTTATCATGGCCAATGGTGCATCTCTGGCCGGCCATGTCAGGCTGGATGATTACGCTATTTTGGGTGGGTTTTCACTGGTACATCAGTTTTGCAAAATAGGCCGGTTTGGTTTTTCTGCCATGGGCAGTGTAATCAGTCGCGATGTACTTCCTTATGTACTCATAGGAGGAACACCAACCAAACCTCGCGGCATCAATAATGTGGGCCTGGAACGAACCGGATATAGCCCGGAAACCATTCGCCAAATACGCAAGGCGTATAAAACCATATACAAATCGGGACTCATGCTGGAAGAAGCCTTGCAGATACTCATGGAAATGTCCAGAGATGTACCCGAGATTATCTGCATGGTAGATTTTCTTCAGCAAACCGACAGAAGCATAATACGCTAACAGACCCAGACCATGTACAGGTCAGGTTTGGATGAAGTAGGC
>JBPCSC010000388.1:0-8834 GCA_051007495.1 Methylococcaceae bacterium
TCCTGGAGCAGAATACTGCAATCCAGGTATTTCGTGGCGAAGTGCAGCGGGATATCAAGGAGCAGAATACTGCAATCCAGGTATTTCGCAGCGAAGTGCAGCGGGATATCAAGGAGCAGAATACTGCAATCCAGGTATTTCGTGGCGAAGTGCAGCGGGATATCAAGGAACTGGATACTAAAATCGAGGTATTTCGCAGCGAAGTGCAGCGGGATATTGAGGCACTGCGCACAGAACTAAAGCACGATATCAAGGAACTGGATAATAAAATAGAGGGACTTCGCAGTGAAGTGAAGCGGGATATACAGGCTATGGATTTAAAAATTGAGGCCAAGGCATCTGAGACCAAGGCCGCAATCGAACTCTCCAAAAATGAAACCATCCGGTGGGTATTGGTGTTTTTGTTGGGTCAGACCGGCCTTATACTGGGGGTTATGGCCAAGTCCAAACTGATACTTTAATCCTCCAGGACTGGAGTTAATGTTCAGGTTCCGCAGAAGGTTTGGTAGGCGGCGGTGTAGTGCCTGGGGGCCGGTTCTGCATAAGTGGCGAAGTCAGGATTTTCAGCGTAAGGGGCCTTGAGTGCGTTTAGCAAATGGAGGAAGGGTTCCAGATTGCCCTCGTTCTGGGCGGCGGCCAAGGCGACTTCTACCTGATGATTGCGCGGAATAATCCAGGGATTGACCGCATTCATCACCTGAACCCGGGCGGCGGCTGTCAACCCCGATCGCTCGGCCCGGGCCTGCCAGCGAGTCAACCAGTGCTGTAAGGCCTCTTGATTGCCAAACAGCCTGTATAAGTTTTCCGGTTGGCCCAACAACACATCCGCCAGTCTGCGAAATGCCTGAGTGAAATCCACCTGATGCGTCTTAAGCAGTTCTAGCCAATCTGTCAGCAGAGCGTGGTCATCGGCATCCGGGTCTTCGCGGTCAGTCAATCCCAACTTGAACCGCATACGGTTTAACCACTCTCGCTGGTAGGCACGCGAAAATGCTTCCAGCACTTCATTAGCCCGTGCTATGGCCGCGTTCTTGTCGGCATCCAGCAAAGGGAGCAGGGTTTCAGCCCAGCGGGATAAATTCCATACTGCGATACGGGGTTGATTGCGGTAGGCGTATCGTCCGCCTTCGTCTATGGAACTGAACACCGTGTCAGGGTGGTAAGACTCCATAAAAGCGCAAGGGCCGTAGTCTATGGTTTCGCCGGGGATACTCATGTTGTCGGTGTTCATCACCCCGTGTATGAAGCCCAGGCTCATCCACTGAGCCAGCAAACTGGCCTGCCTGAGAGCGACGGCCCTCAGCCAGGCGATGTAGGGATCAGGCTCGGCCATCACTTCCGGGTCATGTCGGGCAAGGGTGTAGTCAGCCAGTCGTTTCACCCGGTCATGTTCTCCCCGGGCGGCAAAATACTGGAACGTACCCACCCGTATGTGACTGGCCGCGACTCGGGTCAAAATGGCACCAGGCAACACCCGATCCCGGTATACGGGCAAACCCGTGGCCACCACGGCCAGGGCGCGTGTGGTGGGAACCCCCAAAGCGAACATTCCCTCCCCTATGAGTACTTCTCTAAGCATAGGCCCTACGGCCGCTTTGCCATCACCATTACGCGAATAAGGCGTACGACCTGAACCCTTAAAGCTGAGGTCATATCTGTGCCCCAGTCTGTCTACCACTTCACCCATCAACAAGGCCCGACCGTCTCCGAGTTGCGGGCTGAAATGACCAAACTGATGCCCCGCATACACCTGAGCCACGGACTCAGCCCCTGCCGGTAACTGAGTGCCGGAGAACAAGCCAGCCAATGCCTTTTCGTCGGTGAAATCGGCCGCCATGCCCAGTCGGGTTGCCAGGTCGCGGTTGAAATACAGCAGGGTGGGAGCGGCTATGGGCTCGGGCTGCCAGGCCACATAAAAACCCGGCAGTTCGCGCACGTAGGTGTTGTCGAAGATCAAGCCGAAATCAGCCATTGCGGTCGCGCAAAGCCTTGGCCCAGGCATCACCCATGGCCGTGTTGGTGGGCTTGTCGGTGTCTTGTATTTTCGGTCGTGAAGGCCCATCGCCGGTCTGGGAACGCCGCTCCGGCCTTGGGCCTCGGGCCTCGCCAGGTTCTCTGGGTGGACGCGGTTCGCGGGCGGCAGGTCTTTCGGAGGGATCGACTTCTTTCTTCATACTCAAACCAATCCGCTTTCTGGAGACATCCACTTCCAGTACCCTCACTTTAACGACGTCTCCGGTCTTGACCACTTCTCGTGGATCCTTGACGAATCGGTCAGACAAATGGGAAATGTGTACCAGACCATCCTGATGCACACCGATGTCGACGAATGCGCCAAAATTGGCCACATTGGTGACGACCCCTTCCAGCATCATGCCGGGAGTCAGGTCTTCCATTTTGTCGATGCCATCCTTGAACTGAGCGGTTTTGAATTCCGGGCGCGGATCACGACCGGGCTTTTCCAGTTCGCGCAGGATGTCGGTTACGGTAGGCAAACCGAATTGGTCGTCGGTGTAATCGGCCGCGTTGAGTGCCTGAAGCACGCTTAAATTGCCGACCAGGCTGCCCACATCATGGCCGGTTGCGGAGCTTATGTTCATCACGACCGGATAGGCTTCAGGGTGCACCGACGAGGCATCCAGCGGATTGTCGCCATTCATGATGCGCAGGAAACCAGCCGCCTGCTCGTAGGTTTTTTCACCCAGACGGGGGACTTTTTTCAGCTCCTCACGGCTGCGAAACGCGCCGTTCTGGTTTCTGAACTCCACCACATTCTGGCTGATGCTGGCCGAAAGCCCCGACACATACCGCAGCAAAGAAGGCGATGCCGTGTTGACATCCACCCCTACGGCATTCACGCAATCTTCTACTACGGCATCCAGACCACGGCTTAACTGAGTGGCATTGATGTCATGCTGATACTGACCCACGCCTATCGAACGCGGCTCAATCTTGACCAGTTCGGCCAGAGGGTCTTGTAATCTTCGGGCTATGGAGACGGCCCCTCTCAGCGTGACATCCAGATCAGGAAATTCGTTGGCGGCCAGTTCTGAAGCGGAATACACCGAGGCACCGGCTTCCGAGACCACGATTTTGGCGAGTGACTGCCCTCCGCTTCGTTTGATCAGGTCGGTCGCGAGTTGGTCGGTTTCACGTGAGGCGGTTCCGTTCCCTATCGCGATGAGTTCTACCGCGTGGGTTTCTACCATTTTGCCCAACGCGGCCAAGGATTCGTCCCACTGTTTTTTGGGTACGTGGGGATAGATGGTGGCCGTATCCAGCAACTTGCCGTTTTTGTCTACCACGGCGACTTTCACACCGGTACGCAGACCCGGATCCAGCCCCATGGTGACTCTAGGCCCTGCGGGTGCGGCCAGCAGTAGATCTTTCAGATTGCGGGCAAACACCGCAATGGCCTCGATTTCGGCAATTTCTTTAATTCGCTGCATGAGGTCGAGTTCGATACGGGAGAGCAGCTTGATTTTCCAGGCTTGGTGCACGGTATCCAGCAACCAGCGATCGGCCGGACGGCCTTGATCGGCAATACCAAAGGTGCGGGCTATGGTCGCTTCGGCTACCAAATGAGCCGCATCGGGTTCTTTGCCCACCAGCATATCCAGATCCAGAATGCCTTCCTTACGACCACGGAACAGCGCGAGCGCACGGTGCGAAGGAATTTTGGCTACGTCTTCCTGATAATCGAAATAGTCGCGGAATTTGGCTCCGTCCTTTTCCTTGCCTTCAACCATGCGGGAAACCAGCAGACCTTCAGCCCAGATTTTTTCACGCAGCGTTCCGGCCAGTGCGGCGTCTTCGGCCATGCGCTCCATGAGTATGTGTCTGGCCCCTTCCAGGGCGGCGGCCACATCGGCCACACCCTTGTCGGCATTGACGTATTCACCGGCCAGGGTTTCCGGTACGTGTTGAGGCTCGGCCAACAAGGTGTTGGCCAAAGGCTCAAGACCGGCTTCCCGGGCTGTTTGCGCCTTGGTGCGACGCTTGGGTTTGTAAGGCAGATATAAGTCTTCCAGCACGGTTTTGGTGTCGGCGGCCATTAGGGCTGCCTCCAGTTCAGGCGTGAGTTTTTCCTGTTCGCGGATGCTGTTCAGTATCACCAATCGACGTTCTTCCAGTTCACGCAGATAAAACAACCGCACCTCCAGGGTTCTCAACTGGGTGTCGTCGAGACCACCCGTGACTTCCTTGCGATAACGGGCGATGAACGGGACAGTCGCCCCTTCATCCAGTAAATGCACGGCAGCTTGAACCTGCCTCTCGTCAACACCGAGTTCCTCGGCGATGCGGATGTTGATATCCATCGAAACCTCAAAAAAAAGAAAACAGTAACAGTATGTAAATTAAAACGGGGCGGCATTTTACCCCGGTGTTCATGTCGCCGACCATTCTACCAGTAGCAGCAACCCGGATTGAAGAACAGACGGAAATCTAGGGGCTGATACGATGGAGTCCTGCCCGCTTGACGCAGACCACCGGAAAACCAAGAATGTTGGCCGCGTCTTCAGGAAACCTGACGATTCCGCTCACCCCTGTTGTAACCTCATGCCCGGACTACCTGATGGCCGCCAAACCCAAAGCCAGAACCACCGCCCGTAAAAGCACCCGACGCAAGACACCAAACCCGGAACCGGTGTCCAGAAAAATCCTGCTCTTCCTGGCTGAAAGTTTGGCTTTGCTCGGTGCAGCCTGGGTGCTGGTCATCGCTCTTTTGGGATATTCCGCCTCCTGGTTCACCCGGGGCGACACCGAAACCCATCTGCTGCCTTTTGCCGGAACGGTGCTGGCCTTAGCCCTTTCGGCTTCGTTGATTTTGCGTGGCTGGATGTGGCTGCGCGTGCGCTTCAAGTCACGCTCAACCTATTTACCCTGCATCGTAGCCACGGGTATCGCTACCCTGGCGGCGGGGTACGCCACCCAGAATGCCTTTCACCAGCAGATGACCCATCTCAAAACCCTGGTCGGCGGAATGCGTGAGGCGGAGCGCACCACCTTGGCCCATCAGGTGTTTGCCGCGTACCGTCGCTCGGATCTGGAAGCCACCCGGCAGGTGCTGGATCGTTCACTGGTGTACTGGCCTACGGTTCGGGAAGTGGCTTCGGTGTTTCAGATTGATCCTGAAATCATGATCGGGGTGGGGGCTACGGAATCTTCTTTCCATCCCCGGGACAGCAGGGATGGCGGCTACGGATTGTTTCAGATTACCTCCCCGCCCCGGCTTGCCGTCGATCTGGTCAGGAAGCATCTGGGCGTAAACCAACTGGATCGTCTAAACCAGCGCCACAACACCTGGCTGGCTGCGGCTACGCTCAAACATTATCTGAAAGAGATGGGGGGAGATCTGTTTTTGGGGCTATTGGCCTACAACATAGGCCCACACAATGGCGGATTGTTATCAATCATGAGTCAGTACGGGGCCAAGGATTTCATCACCATCCAGCCTTATCTCAAAAATTTGCCCCGCGATTACCCGATACGGGTGTTGACTTCGGCGTTGGCCTTCAGGCTTTGGCGTCAGGAAGGCAGGCTGCCTCATTACGAGGAAGGCGATTGGGCCACGCGCATTCAGGAAATCGGCATACCCGGGCTGAAGTCGCTGTCATCCATGCTGCCCGATCATATTGACCGTAACGCGATCAACCCCGCTTCATGACGCGCTGCTTCTCTCGCTGCCAGTCTTTGTCTTTTTCGCTGGCCCGTTTGTCATGCAGTTGTTTGCCCTTGGCCAGCCCAATTTCCAGTTTGGCGCGGCCTTTTTTCCAGTACAGCGACAAGGGAATCAGCGTGTAGCCCTTACGCTCTACACTGCCTATCAGTGAGGACAACTGCCGACGGTGCAGCAACAGTTTTCGGGTTCTGAGGGGGTCAGGAATGATGTGAGTGGATGCCGAGGACAAGGGAGAGAAATGAGCACCGAGCAACCAGGCCTCGCTGTTTTTGAGTACGACATAGCTTTCCTTGAGTTGCGCTCTGAGTGCTCTGAGGCTTTTGATCTCCCAGCCTAATAACACCAATCCCGCTTCGTATCGTTCTTCGATGAAATATTCGTGGGTAGCCTGACGGTTCTGAGCGATAGTAGACCCGCCACCGGCCTGATCCTTCTTTTTCTTGGTTGCCATGGATGATTTGGAACTTTGCTTTTAGGGTTGGAAAACCGAACATTTTACTGCATCCTAGCCGGATTGATGCTTGATAAATTTTGGAGTTGACATGAGTGAACATAATGAAGAACGTCTGATACATGGCCAGTGGTCTTCCCGCTGGGCTTTCATACTCGCGGCCAGCGGATCAGCCATAGGGCTGGGGAACATCTGGAAATTTCCTTATCTGGTGGGCGAAAACGGAGGGGGAGCCTTCGTGCTGGTTTATCTACTGTGCGTGATTGCCATCGGTGTACCCATCATGATGGCTGAAACCCTGTTAGGCCGCAAAGGGCGACTCAGCCCCGTCAATACCATGCTTAATCTGGCCCGCGAAGCCGGTGGAGGTCGGCTCTGGGCTTATGTGGGAGGCTTGGGTGTATTGGCTGGATTCCTCATCCTGTCGTACTACTCGGTCATTGCCGGTTGGGCTATGGCCTATATCTTCAAAATGGGTTCTGGCTCCATGAATCTGGTGGATGCCGAAAAAGCCAAAACCATTTTCACCGATCTCTACAGCAGTTCAGAGTTGCAATTCATCTGGCATTCGCTGTTCATGATCGCCACCATGGTCATCGTCAGTCGGGGCATTCACAAGGGCCTGGAAACGGCGACTCGCTACCTCATGCCCGCCTTGTTGCTGATGATGCTGGCTTTGGATGTGTACGCATTGGGTTCTGAAGGGGCCGGGCAAGGCCTGGCTTTTCTGCTCAAACCCGATTTCAGCCGTCTGAGTGGCGACAGCCTGATGATTGCTTTAGGACAGGCCTTTTTCTCGCTGGGTTTGGGCATGGGGGCCATCATGATGTATGGCTCATATTTGCCGGCCGGGGTGTCCATCACCCGTTCTTCGCTGATCGTAGCCGGTGCCGACACCTTGATCGCCCTGTTGGCGGGGGTGGCCATATTCCCTATTGTGTTCAGTCACGCCTTGTCTCCGGCCATGGGCCCTGGGCTAATCTTTGAAACCCTGCCCATCGCCTTCGGCAAAATGCCGGGTGGTCATCTGTTCGGGATGCTCTTCTTCATGCTGGTGTTTTTTGCCGCCATCACCTCAGCCATCGCCTTGATTGAGCCTACGGTGGCCTGGCTACATGAGAACCGGGGGATGAACCGGGAAACCGCCAGTTTCTGGAGCGGTTTGGCGTGTTGGTGTGTGGGTTTGGGTACGATCCACTCGTTCAGCGACAGCGCACATTGGAGTTACGCCGGCAAAAACTGGTTTGAGTGGCTGGATTTTCTAACGGCAGACCTGATGCTGCCCGTATGCGGCATACTGATCGCCGTTTTCGCTGGTTGGATACTTAAACCATCCGTCACAGAACAGGAACTGCAATTGGGTCATCGTTATCACCTGTGGCGCACCGCCATACGCTATATCGCTCCACTGGCTGTGGGGTTGATACTGCTACGGGGTTTGGGCGGTATGTAAGTGTTGCGCCCATGTTTTTCAGCTCCTTGTTTTTTAGGGTGGTGTTGTCCGTACCTTTCGTGCTGCTGTTCAATACGTTCATCATTGCCATACTCATCTATCTAGCCCGCAATACGCTGACTTTAGAGTGCATCACCATGGCAGTGGATTTACAGTTTGAGACCGTTTCCGCCATTTTGGTGATGTGGGGTGTGGTATTGGAATCGCGTTACGAAATAACAAAAAAACTGCCTGGTTATATCGACCCACTAGAGCATGATGCCTCATTGCTGACTACCTACGGCATTAGTTTGGTTGCACTCGGGTTGGTCGTAGAGGTCATTGATTATCTCAACAAGCAGTTTTATCAGTACGGGGTGGATTATCTGGTACGGGAAATCACCTTCAAGATTGAGTGGGTGATTTTGATCATGATACTTCTGGATTCATTCGCTGTGGTACTCAGGATTTTCTATTCCGCTTACCTCAAACCCAAAGCCTCTCACACCTGACCGCTTCGGTTGTCCCGTTCCCACCAGAGCGCGGGAACGGGACAGAACATGAAGATAAGGGCTTATATCAAACCTACATCCGACAGTTGCAGCGCAGTACCGGACACCACGCCAATCAGCTTTAGTTCGGACTCGGACACACGGGAATCCACATTGCTGGATTTGAAATAAAAAATGGCCGTGTTGACTTCATTATCCAAAACGAATAAAGCCGTCTGCCCCATGGCAAAAGGCTTATCGGCCCCCCGAATCAAGGCCGCTGCCGATTCCGTATCCATGGGTCCATTCAGGTGAGTGGCAAACCGAACCCACTCCGCCTTGGGTGAAAACCCGCTTAGTCCCCGCACCACTTCATCCTGCTCAATAAAGTCATCGCCATCTCCCACCGGCAAAAGGTTTTGATCAATGCAGATGCGATCCACTCCGGCGGTGAAATCCACGATTCTGTCGGTGCCGTCTGGATGACACAACACAAAACAATCCCGACCCGGCCCTCCAATCAAGCGATCAGAACCGGCCTCGCCTTGCAGGGTATCGGCCCCTCCTCCGCCTATGAGGGTGTTGGATTCCGCGTTGCCAATCAGATAATCATTGTGTTTGCCGCCTTCGAGTCGCTCGAAATTCAGCAGTGTATCCATCCCGGCACTTCCGGTTTGTTGGGGGGTTTCTATGGACAGGTTCACCCGCACCGGCCCTGCGGCCAAACGATACGACACCGTATCCACTCCACCGGCACCATCCAGTCGGTTATCGCCT
>JBPCSC010000389.1:0-32095 GCA_051007495.1 Methylococcaceae bacterium
GCCGGAAACTGATGGTGGCCTCCGGGTGCACAAACTCGACGAATGCCGTAGGCAAACGATTGGCGTCAAATGCCTGGTTGCGCTGGGCCGCTTCACGCCGGTACTCCTGACCGGGCGTGGAACGGGTGCGGGCCGGAGGCAACAGCACGGCGGGTGTTTCCAGCGGCACTACATTGGCGATTTCCTGGCGGAAGAGCTTTAGATCGTCTTCAGTCATGGGAGCACGACGGTAGGCTAAGCCTAGAACTGAGGTTTACTTTGGGCCGAATCGTAACGAGACAGGCTGTCCAAAATTTCCTTTTTGGCTTCTTCTGCATCGTACCAGCCGTCAATCTTGACCCAACGCCCAGGCTCCAGATCTTTGTAATGCTCAAAGAAATGAGCAATCTGCGCCAGATGCGATTCAGGCAGGTCGCGGAATGAATTGATTTTGTTGTAGAGGGGGGTCAGACGATCATGTGGAACAGCGAGGATCTTGGCATCACTGCCCGCTTCATCGGTCATTTTCAAAACGCCTATGGGGCGGCAGCGCACCACACAGCCGGCCAGCAATTTCCACTGGGCAACGACCAGCACATCGACCGGATCACCATCAAGTGACAAGGTATGGGGAACATAACCGTAATTGCAGGGGTACTGCATGGCAGTGCCCATGAACCGATCGACGAATAATGCGCCGGTTTCCTTGTCGACTTCATACTTGACCGGATCACTGTAAGCCGGTATCTCGATCACTACGTTGATGTCACTGGGCACGTTATTGCCAGAACTCACTTGCATCAAAGACATGGGATAAGAACTCCTCAAAAAGTGTGGGGAGTCAAAGTATAAGCCATGCCGGGCTTGAGCGGTAAATGTGAGCGGCTTGCCCGCTTGGTCGGTGCGTCAAGCTGGCCTATAATGCCCGAGTCCTTTGCGACAAGTATTCGCTCAACCGTCCCGACCGGGTCGGCTTGATCGACTACCCAACCCTTCCCTTCCCTTTTTTCTCATTCGAGGTTTTTCCTGCTGTGAGCAATGCCTATCTTTTTACTTCTGAATCTGTGTCCGAAGGGCATCCTGACAAGGTGGCCGACCAGATCTCCGATGCCATCCTTGATGCCATCCTGACCCAAGACAAATACGCCCGGGTCGCAGCAGAAACCCTGTGCAGCACCGGTATGGTGGTTTTGGCTGGCGAAATCACCACCACGGCCAATGTTGATTACATCGGTGTGGCCCGGGATACGATCAAGCGCATCGGCTACAACGATACCGAGTCCGGTATCGACTACAAAGGCTGTGCGGTTTTAGTCACCTATGAAAAGCAGTCGCCAGACATCGCCCAAGGCGTGGATCGGGCGTTTGACGACAATCTGGATCAAGGTGCTGGCGATCAGGGCTTAATGTTTGGTTACGCCTGTAACGAAACCCCGGTGCTGATGCCTCTGCCCATTTATCTGGCTCACCGTCTGGTTGAGCGTCAGGCTTATTTGCGTCATTCCGGCCATCTGTCCTGGCTGCGTCCTGATGCCAAAAGCCAGGTGACCGTCCGTTATGTCAATGGCAAACCTGAATCCATAGACACGGTGCTGATTTCCACCCAGCATGCGGCTGATGTGACCAACGAAACCATCCATGAGGCGGTGATTGAGGACATCATCAAACCGGTGCTGCCACCGGAACTGGTAAAAGGTGAAATCAAATACCTGGTAAACCCTACTGGCCGATTCGTAGTCGGTGGTCCTCAGGGCGACACCGGGCTGACCGGTCGCAAGATCATCGTCGACAGCTACGGCGGCACAGCCCCCCACGGCGGCGGTGCCTTCTCGGGCAAAGATCCTTCCAAGGTAGATCGTTCTGCCACCTACGCGGGTCGATATGTCGCCAAGAATATCGTCGCGGCTGGTCTGGCCGAACGCTGCCTGGTACAGGTATCCTATGCCATAGGTGTGGCCAAGCCCACCAGCGTGATGGTTGAAACCTACGGCACGGGCAGAATCAGCGATGAACGCATTACTGAACTGGTCAGTGAGTTTTTCGATCTGCGCCCCAAAGGCATCGTCAAGATGCTGGATCTGCTCCGCCCCATCTACGCAAAAACGGCGGCGTACGGTCACTTCGGACGCGAAGATGCCGATTTCACCTGGGAAAGAACCGACAAAGCGGCTGAACTGAGAGCGGCTGCCGGTTTGCCTGTACACGCTTAATTTGTCTCTGACACAACCAGCCGAGGAGCGCTGCGACGGGGTTTTCCCGCCAGGCTCGGCAGAGTTGTTTTTTCCAACGGCGCTCGATTACATCCATCCAGTAGGGCATGGTGTGTCGAGCCTGATACCCGTGGCCTCTTGATGGTTTTCAATCCCTAGAGGAGCATTGAAATCATGAACGCTGTTTTGAAAACATCTGAAACCCTTGATTACGCCGTAGCCGACATCAATCTGGCCGATTGGGGTCGTAAGGAAATTGCCATTGCCGAAACCGAAATGCCGGGACTCATGGCTATCCGTGAGGAACACCGTGCCTCACAGCCCCTGAAGGGCGCACGAGTGGCAGGCAGCCTGCACATGACCATCCAGACCGCCGTACTCATTGAGACTTTGGCCGATTTGGGTGCTGAAGTACGCTGGGCATCCTGCAACATTTTCTCCACCCAGGATCACGCCGCCTCAGCCATAGCGGCCGCAGGCACTCCGGTTTTCGCCTACAAGGGTGAAAGCCTGGAAGAATACTGGGACTACACCCACCGCATTTTCGAATGGCACGATGGCGGTACGCCCAACATGATCCTGGACGACGGTGGCGACGCTACCTTGCTCATCACTTTAGGTGCTCGCGCCGAAAGCGATGCCAGCCTGCTGAACAATCCGACCTGCGAAGAAGAAACCGTCCTGTACGCGGCCATCAAAAAGCGTCTGGCCAGCCACCCGGGTTGGTATTCCAACGTACTGGCCAACATTCAGGGTGTCACCGAAGAAACCACCACCGGCGTACACCGCCTGTACCTGATGGAACAAGAAGGTCGTTTGCCTTTCCCCGCCATTAACGTCAACGATTCCGTTACCAAATCCAAATTCGACAACCTCTACGGCTGCCGTGAATCACTGGTAGATGGTATCAAGCGGGCCACTGATGTCATGATTGCCGGCAAAATCTGCGTCGTATTGGGTTATGGCGATGTCGGCAAAGGATGCGCTCAGGCGTTCCGTGGACTGGGCGCGACCGTATGGGTCACCGAAATTGACCCCATCTGCGCGCTGCAAGCCGCGATGGAAGGCTATCGTGTGGTCACCATGGATGACGCCGCCAGCATGGGTGACATCTTCGTTACGGCAACGGGCAACGTGGGGGTGATTACCCACGACCACATGGCTCGCATGAAGAACAATTCCATCGTGTGCAACATCGGCCATTTCGATTCAGAAATCGAAGTCGCCAGTCTGAAACCCTACACATGGGAAAACATCAAACCCCAGGTCGATCACATCATCTTCCCGGATGGCAAGCGCATCATCATGCTGGCCGAAGGGCGTCTGGTGAATCTGGGCTGTGCGACGGGCCATCCCAGTTTTGTGATGTCCAATTCATTCACCAACCAAACCCTGGCCCAAATCGAACTGTTCTGTCACGGCGAAAAGTACGAAAACAAGGTGTACGTACTGCCTAAACAACTGGACGAGAAGGTAGCCAGGCTGCATCTGAAGAAGATCGGCGCACACCTGACGGAGATGTCTCCTGAGCAGGCCGCGTATATCGGTGTGCCGGTAGACGGCCCTTACAAGCCCAATCACTACCGCTACTGATACCGTCTTCCATCGCGTTCGCTCCAGGGATGACACCCCGCCACGGGGTGTCATCCCTTACTCCCTTAACCGGGAAACCATCAGCATGAGGCCCCCATCGTCGTGAGCACTCCAACGCCTACTCCCATCGTCAGTCTGGAATTTTTCCCCCCTCGCACAGAAGAGGCCGAACAAACCTTCCGCCACACCTTGCAGCGCCTGACGGCCATTAACCCCAGGTTCTGTTCGGTCACCTTCGGGGCCGGTGGCACCACCCGGGAAAAAACTTTTGAAACCGTGCTGGATATCCAGCGCAGCACCGGAATAGAAGCCGCGCCGCATTTATCTTGCGTGGCCTCAACCCGAGAAAACATTCGCGAACTCCTGCTTGCTTACCAAAGCCAGGGCATACGCCACATCGTCGCCCTGCGGGGTGATTTACCGTCGGGGATGCTCTCCATCGGTGAATTCAGCCACGCCAACGACCTGGTTCGTTTTATACGAGAAGAAACGGGCGATCATTTCCATATTGAAGTCGCCGCTTATCCTGAAATGCATCCCCAGGCACCCAATATGGAAGCCGACCTCAAACACTTCAAACTTAAAGTCGACGCCGGTGCCAGCAGTGCCATTACCCAGTATTTCTACAATGCCGATGCCTACTTCAGGTTTGTAGACGATTGCCTGAAACTGGGTGTGGAAATCCCCATCGTGCCGGGCATCATGCCCCTGACCAATCACACTCAAATCAGCCGTTTCTCCGAACTGTGCGGTGCTGACATACCCCGCTGGATACGCAAACGACTGGAACAATTCGGTGATGACCGCGTGGCCATTCGGGCTTTCGGTGTGGAAGTCGTCAGTCGCTTGTGCCGCACCCTCCTGGAAGGCGGTGCGCCGGGCCTGCACTTTTACACACTGAACAGTGCCGAAGCGACCTTGGGCATCTGGAATAATCTGGGGCTTTCCCCTGAGGTCACCACTTGCGCCTGAAGCCTTCTGAACCCGGTGCCGGTGTGTACGACTTGCACACCCATTCCACGGCCTCCGACGGTGCCTACACCCCGACCGAACTGGTCAGACAAGCCAGTGCCATCGGTGTGACCGTGCTGGCGTTGACCGACCATGACTCCACCCTTGGTATAGCTGAAGCTCAGCAGGCTGCCGAATCGACAGGTTTGCGGTTAATTCCGGCTGTCGAGGTGTCAACCACCTGGGAAGGGAAAACCATACATGTGGTTGGTCTGAACCTGGATACAAGCTGTGTTGTTTTACAGCAGGGTCTGGAACAATTGCAGGCTATCCGTATGGAGCGAGCCCGCATCATGGATCAACGCCTGGCGGCTTACGGTGTGCCTGGTGCGTTCGATGCCGCTATGGAAATGGCCGGTGGCGGCATGATTACCCGCACCCATTTTGCTCGCTACCTGGCTCACTGTGGGCTGGCCGGTAGCGTCAGAGAGGTTTTTGATCGCTACCTCACCCCAGGAAAACCCGGCTACGTGCATACCGAATGGGCCTCGCTGGAAGCCGCAGTGGGTTGGATCAACGCAGCCGGAGGGGTGGCGGTACTGGCCCATCCCCAGCGTTACCGCCTGACAGGAAGCTGGATGCGCCGTTTGCTCGATCAATTCAAACAAGTGGGTGGTCGTGGTCTGGAAGTCATTTCAGGAACCGGTTCGCACGGTGATATGCACTCCAGTGCCGAATACGCCCGACGTTACGAATTGCTGGCCTCGGTAGGTTCGGATTTCCACAGTCCGGAAATGATATGGCCCAAGCTCGGACGCTTGCCGCCCTTGCCGGAACGATTAACCCCTGTATGGCAATCGTGGCAGTGATACGCCGCTGCACCTGGGCCGAACGCAGCCCCGAAGAACTGGAATATCACGATCGGGAGTGGGGCGTTCCCGTACATGATGACCGGCTGCTGTTTGAGTTTTTGGTGCTGGAGGGGGCGCAAGCCGGTTTATCCTGGCTGACCGTGCTACGCAAACGTCCTGCGTACCGGTTGGCTTTTGATCAATTTGACCCCGAGCGGGTGGCGGCTTATGACAACACCGATCTGGCTCGCTTGATGGCCAACCCCAATCTGATACGCAATCGTCTCAAACTGCGTTCAGCCATCACCAACGCCCAAGCGTTTCTCGCCGTGCAACAAAAGTACGGTCAATTTAATGATTATCTATGGGATTTCATCCACGGAATTCCCGTGTGCAACTACTGGCTCAGCGCAGCCGAACTCCCGACACGCTCTGATGTGTCTGACCACTTAAGTCGTGATCTCAAGCGGCGTGGATTCAGCTTTGCAGGTACTACCATTTGTTACGCCTACATGCAGGCCGTAGGGATGATCAACGACCACACCCTCAACTGTTATCGCCATGAAGAATGCCGAACGATCCGCAACCGAACGCCATCCTCAGCCCGGCTTAATCACTCATCATGAACACGCATCTGCCAAACAGCATCCGCATCAAGCATAACGCTGTACCCAATCGCATTCGTTTTTCCATACCGTTGCTGAAACACCATGCCACCTTGGCTGAAATGCTCAGGAACAGCCTGCTCAGGGACGAAAAAGCCACCGGCATCTATCACGCAGAAGCCAACATCGTTACCGGCACACTGTTGATCAAATACCATCCGGCTTTTCATACTGAAGAACAAGTCATCAGCACACTGCACGAACATGTGCAAAAGCTCTGCAATGGCGAGATGGTGCCGTATGAAAAACACAAAAACCCCAAACTCGGAAAAATGCAGCCGCACGCCTTTTTTACCCGCGAACTGGTGGTAAGCGTTTGTGGCAACGTACTGGCTGGATTGGTGTTGGCGGTTCTGGCCACCTGAGCATGGGCTGGGCCGAACGCGATCTGGCCGTACTGTGGCATCCCTGCACCCAAATGCGGGATCACGAAAACCTCCCCCCCATCACCATCCGCACTGCTCAAGGCGTATGGCTGGAAGATCACAGCGGGCGACGTTATCTTGATGCCATCAGTTCCTGGTGGGTCAATCTGTTTGGCCACTGTCACCCGGCCATCAATGCCGCACTCAAAGATCAGCTTGATGCGCTGGAGCATGTACTGCTGGCCGGATTCAGCCACGAACCCGCCATAAAGCTGGCCGAACGCTTGCTGGCTAAAGCCCCCAAGGGCCTGAGTCGCTGCTTTTATGCCGACAATGGCTCGGCGGCGGTGGAAGTCGCCCTCAAAATGAGCTTCCACTATTGGCAAAATAATGGCCAAACCAACAAAACCCGCTTCATCACGCTGTCTCACAGTTACCACGGCGAAACCCTGGGTGCTTTATCAGTCAGCGATGTCGCGCTGTACCGCAGCACCTACGCGCCCCTGCTGCTGACTCCCATCACCGTAGTCAGCCCCGATTGCAGCCAACGTGAACCCGGCGCATCCTGGGCAGAACACAGCCGAGCGGCCTTCGCCACCATGGCGGAAACACTGCAACAACACGCTGATGAAGTGTGTGCGGTCATCATCGAACCCCTGGTGCAATGCGCCGGTGGAATGCGAATGTACGATCCGGTATATCTTCAGCTTTTGCGGCAAGCCTGCGACGCATACGGAGTACATTTAATTGCAGATGAGATTGCCGTAGGGTTTGGCCGCACTGGCACCTTATTCGCCTCCGAACAAGCCGCCATCTGCCCTGATTTTATGTGCCTCTCCAAAGGATTAACCGGGGGTTATCTCCCCTTATCCTGCGTACTCACCACCGAAACGGTATATCAAGCCTTTTACGCCGACTACACCCGCCTCAAAGCCTTTTTACACTCTCACAGTTATACCGGCAACGCACTGGCCTGTCGGGCCGGATTGGCGACACTGGATATATTTGATCAAACCCAAACCTTGAACAAAAACCAGGTATTAGCCGGCCACCTCCACAAGGCCTGCCTAAGATTTGAATCTCACCCCCATATTGCCGAAATCCGCCAAACCGGCCTGATTGCCGCCTTCGATATAGTCCAGGACAAACCCAATAAACTACCTCACCCCTGGCAGGAACGACGCGGTTACCGCGCTTATCGCGCCGCACTGGAACGTGGCGTATTACTACGCCCTTTGGGTAATGTAATGTATTTCATGCCGCCTTATGTCATCACCCCGGAAGAAATAGAGATGATGGTCGACGCAGCAGAGTATGCGGTGAATCGGGCTGTGGAGTGAATAATGGTTTTTGAGGAGAGCATAAATGAACAACGCCCAATTAATACCATTGATGGGCAAAGGCGAAGAGGTTGATCCGGAGTTATTCAAGGAATTGAATTCGATTTGAAGATGTCCACAAGTGACACTTGACATCTCATTTCAGACCTCAACCAAAATCCACTGTCAGACCATACAAACCATCCAGTTCATAATGGAAATAGCCATGTGGAAAAAAAACAGGCTTTATGTGCGTATATTTTGGTCATTGTGGTGGAAAAGGCTTAATTTAAGCCATATCTGAAACAATAAGTGGGTGAACCTGTTTTTATTTCTCAGCCTGTCTGACTGACAGGGAAGGCGTATACCCGCAACTGGTCAAGCCTTGGACAGGCCGAAAAAACCCGCATGACAAGCCAGATGGAGGGGTTTTCCACGGACTTATACACAGGTTAATGCACAGTTATTGTGGATAATTCCAGCCTTGCCCGGCACTGGCAGGGTGCTCATGCCATAGGATCAACTTCAAGCCCTGGTTTGCGCGAGGGAGGTGTTGAGACCAGGCCGCAGAAGCGTCTTAAGCCGCCGGTGGTTTAGTGGCACCGCGCTTCGCATTGACCTGCTCGTAAATCAAGCTGTGAGCATCAGGTCAAATGGCGTGGCATTCGCCTCTGAGGTGCTGAATACTTCAACCGCCTCTTCATTTGCCTGACCATCTGTTCTGCGATGCCATGAACAGTGAGGCCAAAAAATACGGAGGCAGAAATATCATGAACACAAGCACTTCTGGAGAACGATAAGCTGAATACATTCACCCAAAACATAAAGCGTACTTATGTTTTTATACGTGCCGGGGCAGCTGATTTTTTCAGCTTTGCTTACGCGGTTTATCGGCAAATCAAGGAGGGCGGACTGGACTACCGGGCGATGGGTCTGGTTTATACCAGTTTATTGGCTTTGATTCCTTTGTTGGCAGTCGTCTTCTCGGTACTTAAAGCATTTGGAGCGGATGATTACCTGGAACCCGTCATACAGGAAATTCTCGCCCCTCTGGGTGATAAAAAGGAATCCGTCGCGTCGTTCATACTCAATTCGGTGCGGGGTCTGGATGTCGGAGTGCTGGGTTCTGTCGGTTCATTGTTTTTGCTGTATACCAGTATTTCCCTGCTGGAAAAAATAGAGGACTCCTTCAACCATATCTGGCGCAGAAGAGTCCGGTTTTCCCGCGAACTGATCTGGCGGTTGGTGGATTATTTAAGTTTTATTCTGGTTGGCCCCTTGCTGATTATCTCCACCTTTGGTGGCATGACTGAACTATTCCACAGCATTAATGATTTACAGCCCGTACGGGGGGCAGTAAGCCCGGTATTGGCTGCCCTCCAGCCATTATTGCCAACCCTGATTATCATCGCCTCATTTACGGTTATCTACAAATTCATACCGAACGCGCCAGTCAGTACCTGTTCGGCCTTGGTTGGTGGGGTGGCGGGAGGCGTTTCCTGGAAAGCAGCAGGATGGATTTTTGCCACATTCATGGCCAATTCAATCCAGTATCATGCCGTTTATTCCACCTTTGCAATTCTCATCCTGTTCATGATCTGGGTATTTTTAAGCTGGATGATCGTTCTGTTAGGTGTGCAAGTCAGTTTCTTCCATCAGCATCCTCGCTATTTATATTTTCGTCACGGTCAGGAACAGCTAAGTTCCCGTCTGTTTGAACGCATGGGATTATTGGTTATGGTGTTGATTGGGCAGAGGTTTATAAACGGAGAACCGCCTTGGGGAGTAAAGGAGTTATCTGCGCGTCTGGAATTACCCGAGTTATGCGTTGAAGATGTATTGCAGGTTTTATCGGAAAAGGGCTTTATCATCCTGCTGGACAGGAAATCAGATACATTTGTACCGGGTCGGGATTTGTCCACCATTACGGTATTAAATGTGGTGAATGCGATGCGCAATGCCCATGAAGAGGATTTTCCGGATAAGGTGGGAGGCGTGGGGGATCCCATAGTGTATGGCCTGTTCAATCAGCATGATGCCACTCTGCGTGACATAGTCGGTGATACGACTATACGCGATATGGCCATGGAATATGCACAATCGACCTGACACCTGGGCATGAATGTTTTTGCCAGGTTAGTGCGTTAACGACACGCATCGGGTAATAGCCTGCCCATTCATATTATCGATGAACTCATTGGCCCACTGGTTTGTTCGTGGTGAGCATTGAATCAACGACCGCTGGGTTTGAGGTATGTCAAAGTAGGATTTTTCATGTAAGTAGGGGTTGCTCATGCGGCCTACGTCTAAAGAATCGTGGCTTAGATCAACCAAGCGGCCGTCAATATAATTATATTGATGCTCATAATGCCCGCGAATAGATCCACCAAATACATTTTGCATGAACAGCGAGCCATATTTACACGATCTTGAAAGATCAACGGGAGGAATTAATTGGCGTTCACTGGCGATTTCACACCATTTTTCAAATACGAAGATTTTAGCCAGAGCGAAACGCGCATAGGAATAAGAAATTCTGCTCGCTTGCGAGGATGTGAAGTCTATAAATGACATGGTTTTAGGTGATTTACCCTGAGTTATGTGAAATGCCGACCCATCACAGGTGGAGTCGCCCGTGCTTCCGCAGCCAATCTATACGCCCTTGAGAGCGAGACGCTCTCGCCCTCTGAATATCCATTGGTTCCTGGCCGGGCAATGGCTAAACCAGCATGATGTCGCTGGCTTGTAGTGTTGGTTGCCCAATCAGGACTGCCAGCACGGTCGCTTTGCCATTACCGTTACCATCGGCATCAAAGTAGAGTTTGCCGCTGGTTTGGTCATAAACCCAGCGATCATCGGCATTCTGACCGCTCACGGCCCCAGGGGCGGAAACAAAGCGGCTGGAATCCAGTGCGTGCAATCGGCCCGTGCCCGTCAAACCAAACCCACGCGCCCAAAAAACCAGTTGATCGGTTCCCGGCTCAAATGCGGATAATTCGGGTGCAGAAACGACAGCAGCCGATTCAAACAGGATCAGGCTCCGGTCATCAAAGGCGAGCTTTTCAGTATTGCGTACCTGATCGCTCCCCAGTGCCGACACCCCGGCCCGGATATCGGCCACCATCACGCTGGCGTTGTCGGCATCAAAGTTCAGATTGAAATTACTGAAATTGGATTTGAACACAGCAGTATCCCGGCCTTCACCGCCGTCCAGCGTGTCATTGCCCCTGCCTCCTTCAAGGGTGTCATCACCCAAACCACCTGCCAGATCATCGGCTCCGTCCTTGCCCGCCAAGGCATTGGGCAGGGCATTGCCGGTTAGAATGTTGTCCAGGCTGTTGCCGGAACCGTTGATGGCGTTTGTTCCTGTCAGCGTGAGAATTTCCAGGTTATCACCCAGCACATAACTGACGCTGGATCTCACCTCATCGGCATCACCGCCTTTGGCCGTTTCGATGATGGTGTCATCCTGGCTGTTGATCAGATAGGTGTCAGAACCCGTACCGCCTTCCAGCCGATCAGCACTCGTCCCGCCGTCCAAGGTGTCATCGCCTGCACCGCCCACCAGGGTGTCTTTACCGGCACCTCCATTGAGTACGTTATTGCCCGCATTGCCGGTGATGCGGTTGTCACGGTCATTACCGGTGGCCTTAAGATTTTCCAGCCCCAGCAATGACAGGTGTTCTACATTTTCCAGGGATGCATCAGCCAAGGAAAAATCCATACTGCTTTCTACCGAGTCGATACCGCCGTTATCCTGGCCGGTTTCTATAATACGATCACCCCGGTTATTGATTTCATACACATCATCGCCCGCACCCCCCGTCATGGTATCCGCACCAGGCCCACCGATCAGGCGGTCATCGCCATCGCCTCCAGTCAATACATCGTCACCGTCTCCGCCTTCCAGGACATCATTGCCTGTCCCGCCTAAAAGGGTATCGTTTTCATCACCGCCCAGGAGACGGTCGTTGCCTTCACCACCGTCCAGTGCATCATTGCCCGTGCCGCCATCCAGGGTGTCGGCTCCACCCAAACCCAGCAGCGTATCATCACCCCCCAAACCGGATAGCCGGTCAGACCCAGCACTACCTTGCATGAAATCATTGCCCGCAGTGCCTTTGTTGGGTTGACTGCCGCCATTGTTGCCGGGGTTTTGGTCATTATCCGTCACCGTAATCACAGCAGTAGCGAGGGCAAGACTCGCATTTTTGGGGCTGGATAACACAATCTTGAACTGTTCTACCGCCTCAGCTTTGGTGTCGCCCTTGAGGGTGAACGGTATCGCTTTGCGGGTTTCGCCGGGTTTGAACGTGAGTGCGCCGGCTTTGAGTGTGTAATCGGTGGTGGCTGAAGCCGTGCCCGGTTGGGCGGCATAACGCACCGTGACCGTTTGAGCGGATGTGGCTGAAAGCGTTACGGTAACGCTCACTTTTTGGTTGCCATTGGTTTCGGTGAAACCGGCATCGGCGATGGAGAGCGTGGGTTTTGCCGGCGTTATCGGGGTTGACTGTTGCCCCTTGAGCGTAAACTTTTGGCTGGCCGATAGCGCACCACCGCGCCCATCCATCACCACATAATCCAGATTGACCGGGCCACTGTACTGCGCGTCTGGCGTAAACGTCCATTGGGTCGGACTGCGTTCAGTCAGACTGCCGTGATCGACATACAAAGCTGACAGGCTCAGTGTATCGCCATCCGGGTCAGTGAACCCTTGCAACAGCAGGGCCGCATCCAGCGTATAGGCGGTGTCCACTGTGCCATCGGCCAGTGTAGCCGTGGCCGTACCGGTCGGCGGGGCGTTTTCTTTGCCGACGGTGACCCGGTTAAAGACCTGTGTAGCGGCTACGTCTCCGCCGCGCCCGTCGCTGATGACATAATCCAGATTGACCGGGCCGGTGTACTGGGCATCCGGTGTAATGGCCCACTGGGTCGGGTTGATTTCAGTCAGTGTGCCATGATCGACAAACACCGCCGCGACATTCAGGGCATCGCCGTCAGCGTCTTGGAAACCTTGCAGCAGCAGAGCGGCATCCAGGGTGTACACACTATCCTGTCGAGCGTTCGCTAGCGTTGCACTGGGAGTGCCTGTCGGTGCGGTGTTCTGTGAATTTGCCGCGTCCAGCTTGAAACTGCGGCTTGCCGCCAGTTCCCCTCCGCGTCCATCGCTGACCACATAATCCACGGTGACCGGGCCGGTATAGTTCGCATCCGGTGTGAACAGCCATCGGCCCGCATCCAGGTCAGTCAAGCGTCCGTGGTCAACAAAAAGACTGGCAACCTGGAGGGCATCGCCGTCGGGGTCTTTGAAACCTTGCAGCAGCAGAGCGGCATCCAGGGTGTAGCGCGTATCGGTTTTGGCATCGTCATTCGGCAGTGTAGCCGTCGGCTGGCCGGTAGGCATTTGATTGGCTCCCTTGAGCGTAAAAGCCAGATTCGCCGCGATGTCACCGCCCCAACCATCACTGACCACGTAGTCCAGTGTTGCCTTGCCTTGATAACCGCTGCTGGGCGTAAACGTCCAGCGTCCTGGCGTGTTTTCGATGAGTGTGCCGTTGTCGACAAACAAGGCCTGCACGCTGAGTGGGTCATTGTCGGGGTCAGTAAAGCCTTGCAGCAGAGCAGTCGCCGTCAGTTCGTACGCGGTGTTGATGGCACCATCCGGCAACACCACAGTGGCGGAACCGGTCGGTATGCGGTTGTTCAGTCTGGGCATGATGAGGGTCTCGTGTGGCGTTGAGGGGAGGGGGTCAAGGCTGTATGGCCGTCACACTCCTGGCCAGGTTGTTGTCTGGCTTGGTGTCTGCGGTGTCACTACGGACTTGAGCCGACACACTCAGGCCTCCCGGTTTTTTGATTTGTACCACGATGGCGCGATTGACGCTGGCATTGGCGGCGAGATCGCCCAGTGTGCAGACCACGCTGGTTTGCTTGTATTGGCAATCGGCAGACGATGAGACGAAGCTCACGCTGTTTTTGGGCAGGTAGACCGTCAGCAGCGTGTTGCTGGCGGTTTTGGCCGAGGCATTGGTGACGGTGGCGGTGTAGGTCAGACTGGCTCCGGCCTTGACCGGATCAGGGCTGTCGGTGAGGCTGACAGCCAAATCTACGCCGGTTGGGGTTGTTGTGCCGTTGCGTACCAGGCGGGCGTAGTAGGACGAACCACTGAGGCCGTCAAGTGCACCAGAACTAAAACTGATACCCCAGTTGTACCCATCAGAGGAATATGAAGCGTTGCCTGAACTCGACCAGAAATAATCACTGGGTGTTTCGGGAAACATCAGCGGGTTGATGGCCGGGGCAGTGGTCGCCAGTTCCACAATGGTCAACAACTCATGGGCCGTCGGCAAACGCCATTCACTGCTGCCGGCAAATGTGCCGCCCAAAGCCTTCGCCTCTTTCCATGCGTATTGTTTGGCCGCCCCCTGACAACTGGAACCCCCCCAGTTTTGCCCTTCGACACAGCGTTTCCAGATCAGGCCGGTAAGTTTATGGGTGACGGTGCCGTTGCCGTTATCGGTGAAATCGCTGGTGGGGGTGGATAGGGTGAAGCTGGAATTGCTCTGCACCGGCCCTCCGCGCACCAACCGTACGCCAAAATCATAATTCGGATAAGCCTCACTTGTGCCCCCAGAGTTGAAGCCTACCTTCCAGTTATACCCGTTGCTCTGAGCGGAAGATGTGGATGACCAGAAATCTTCGCCGGGTGCCTTGGAAAAAATCGTCTGGTTGATGGCCGGATTGTATTTACTACGATCCACGATGCTGTCCAGTTCAAGCAGCGTGGGCAGTCGCCAATCGGTTTGACCGGCAAAATTCAGGGTCAGGGCTTTGGCTTCATCCAGGGTATAGGTTTTGTACTCGCCCGCACAAAATGCCCCGTTCCAGGTTTGCCCCATCGCACAGCGCATCCAGGTCAGGCCGGTTTTCTTGTGGGTGACGGTGCCATCACCGTTATCGGTGAAATCTTCCGTGGGGGTATCGGAAGCGGCATGGGTGGCGATGGGGGTCATGACGGTCATGAACGATGCAAGCAAAACAGGCCAAAAGTGTGACATGAGATGAACCTCTGATGGTATGTGAGAACAGGATGGTGTGTGCCGAACGGCGGTGGGGCAAGCCTTATTGTAGACCGGCAGTAGATATACTCAACGGCTTAAGGCTACATACTGTTTGAATCAGATTCCCGCACCCAGAGGCGGGCAGAAGATGAGCCTGGGCGACTGATCGGGAGGGTGGTTTTTACCAGAACGGATGCTTTCCATGAGCCATTGGGTAATGAAGAAACATGGCCTTAAACATAAAACATATTGGTCCCTGAATTAAAAATGTGGCGATGCTCAGTGCATCATCACTTTTGCCGGTTTTTGGGTGGTGGAAAAATCGCCCAGATCGAATTGCAAATCCCATCCGCTTTGACTGACGGCATGGATGATTAACCCCAAAAACGAGTGCAGCAGGGTTTGATCCATAACCAGCTCTATACCTTTGCCTTGTTCGGGGTGCATACACAATATGGGTAGGTTTTGCCTGGAGCGTTTGATAGTAAGCTGGCCTAGCAGTATGGGTTCTGGTCCCAGTGGGCGTAAGGCTTTTGGGGTTTCCTTGAAGGGCGTGGACAAATCAGCCTGCGACATAATGGCATCATGCTGGAATGAGAGCAGGGCTTCTCGCATCAGTGCATTGGGTGCGGCCGAGTCGAATCCGCCCAATACATTCAGCAAGACCGGCCAGATTAGCTTGACGTAGCGACGAGTGAGCAGAAAAGTAAATTCTTCGCCGGTGGTGGTGTTGAAGCGGAATATCAGGCGGTCTTCACTGGCTGAATAGTTAAACTGCATTTGATGAATCTGGCTGTTCATCGGGCATGACCTCATATTACTCTGTGGATATAGTTATTCATGGCGCAATCGCTCAAGACCAGTCTTTGGCTTTTCGGCGAACTTCCTCGTAAAAAATATCCATAACCTCAATAAATGAGATGTCCTTTTGCCAGAAGGGGGGGTAATCCCCGCCCTTTCTGATTAACAAGCCCGGTACAGGGGAGACTTGTTGAGGATCCGGGTTGGCGGGCAATTTGCGGGGGGATCGCCAAAACTCACGCGGGTTAACCGTGGCCTCCGTCGTGAGCAAGCACTCCGGACGGGTAAAGTAGCTGTCGGTCGGAAGCAGGCGGTCGGATTCATCAGCCAAAGCCTGGGTGAGTATCCCACCCAATGTGGTGTTTTCCAGTCGCTCCGCCAGTCGCTTGCGATTAAGCCCTCTCAGTTCAAATAACAGCTCAGGGGTTTGATCCAGCCGTGCGGCCAGAGCGATGAGCACAGCGGCTATGTGTCTGCACGGTGGCTCGGGCTCGGGGCAACTGCACTCGGCCCATAGGTCAATTCCGTAACGGCCCGGGATTAAGCGATGTCCCAAGGCTTGCAAGGGAATTTCTATGCTGTCGGGTATTTCGTTCAGCAGTAGCCTGACAATAAAGCTGGCACGATCGCCCATGTAGTCGATGACCGCATCCCAAGCGGTTTCCGGCAAACGGCTGATGCTGATGCGGCCTTCAAAACGTATCGGTTCATTCATGCCATAGTAGGCCGTGCCCCGGTTTCTGCCCGAAAAATGAATCCGGTCTTCGTCAACCGTCCAGTCGGGTACTTTGTGTGAGGCGATGTATTGCCTCCCTCGGCCTAACCGTTTTGGATCGACGGTTTGTTCCAGTGCGATAAGTAGTTTTTGTCCCCAACCGGCAGGATTGTGCATGCTTACTCCATCACCGCCAGGTTATTCAGCGCGATGAGTTGTGTGATGGTTTCGTTGTCCAGACGAGACAACCAGGATTCATCCGTGCCTACGATCAGAGCCGCCATTTGCTTTTTTTCCTCAATCAGACGGTCTATGCGTTCTTCCAGTGTGCCGAAAGTCACGAACTTGTGCACAAAGACATTGCGGCTTTGGCCTATTCTAAAGGCACGGTCGGTAGCCTGATCTTCCACCGCAGGATTCCACCAGCGGTCAAAATGAAACACATGATTGGCCTTGGTGAGGTTGATGCCTACGCCGCCTGCTTTCAGCGACAGTATGAACACGCCGGGTTCGGTGTCCTCATCCTGAAAGCGGGTGATCATGCGTTCGCGCCGACCGGCAGATACCGCACCGTGCAGATAAAACACCGGGCAGGCCAGGGATTTGCGCAGAAAGCTTTCCATCAGGGTTCCGATCTCGGCAAACTGGGTGAATACCAAGGCACTTTCCTGTTCGGTCAAAAGGGTTTCCAGCATATCTTTCAGGCGTTCCAGCTTGGGTGAACGCTCAACCGTAAACGGACTGCCATCACGCAGAAACTGGGCCGGGTGGTTGCAGATTTGCTTGAGGCGGGTCAGGGTGGACAACATCAGGCCCTGGCGTTCCAGGCCCTCAGTACCACCAATGCGGGCTTCTACATCTCTGACCACGGCTTCGTACAAAGAGGCTTGCTCTCTGGATAGATAGTTGTACTGGCGGTTTTCTACCTTGTCAGGCAGATCACGAATGACATCCGGGTCGGTTTTTACCCGACGCAGGACGAAAGGTTCGATCAGTCGTTTGAGGGTGGCGGCCCGAACGACATCGTAATCGCGCTGTATGGGCAATTCGTAATGGCGACGAAACTGGGTTTGTCGGCCCAGATAGCCCGGATTGAGAAAATTGAAAATCGACCACAAATCCAGCAAGCGATTTTCCACCGGGGTTCCGGTCAAGGCCAACCGGTGCTCGGCGGGTATTTTCGACACCGCTTTACTTTGGGCCGATAGTGGATTTTTGATGTTCTGGGCTTCATCCAACACCACGCGCTTCCAGATTTGAGCGGCCAGTAGTTTCTCGTCTTTGCGTACCAGCGCGTAAGAAGTGATGACCACGTCCCGGGTGGCGAGGATCTGACGCAGATCACGATTAGTGACCAGGCGATCATTACCGTGGTGAATCAGGGTTTGGAGGTGCGGGGCGAAGCGTTCGATTTCTTTCTGCCAGTTACCGATGACTGAAGTAGGCGCGATGAGCAGCGTAGGCGAAACGGGATCACCGGCCTCGCGTTCCTGCACCAAACGGGCAATCACCTGCACGGTTTTGCCTAAACCCATGTCGTCAGCCAAGCAGCCGTTCAGCCCTAGCTGTTCCAGATAGCTGATCCAGGCCAGCCCGCGTTGTTGGTATTCACGCAGTGCGGTGCGTAGCTCTGTGGGGGGTTCAATCGGTTCGAGCCGAGATGGGTTACGCAAACGGCTTAGCATGTCCGCCAGGGCGGTGGAAGGGTCAAGGTCGAAGAAGTCGGCATCTTCAGCCGTTTTCTGGATGAGTTCGGTGATGCCCCAATGGGATGATTCAGGGCTCTCTTTTTGTTTGCGCCAAAACTCCAGCATTTCTCGCATACGGTCACGGTCGAGTGCCAACCATTGCCCTCGAAACCGAACCACAGGGGTTTTGCTGTCCACCAGGGTTTGCCACTCGCCTTCGGTCAGGGTTTCGTCACCCAAAGATAAATCGTAACGGTAGGTCACCAGGCTCTTGATACCCAGTGGGTGAGGGTTGCCGCTTTGGCTGATCGAGTGGCCTTTGTTGGTGAGCCGTACTCGCGCCCGTCGCCGCCCTTCAGGTGACCACCAGACCGGTGTCAGTATCCTGAACCCGGCATCCTCCAGCACCCAGGCATTAACCAGCAGAAAGGCAAAGGCTTCCTCGGTGGATAATTCCACTTGTGTGGGGCAAGTCGTTTCCAGGCCTTCCCACAATTTGGGGTAAATGCGTGCCGCCAGTCCCAAAGACAGGAAAAAGTTTTTCTCAAAGTGGGGGTTGCAGCATTCGACCAGTTGATTGCGTTCGGAAGGTGTGCGGTTCCAGTAATCGGCCAGATCCAGCCGGTAAGACGGGTCGTTGCGCGGAGTGATTGAAAACAGCAGCGTCCAGGGGGCGTGCTCATTTGGGGCTTCGTTCAGACAAAAGGTGAGATCAAACCCCAAATTCTGCTTGCGGGCCGTAAGGATGTGATACCAGTGCTGCCAGTGCCGGTATACATCCAGCCCTTCTCCGGTTTTCCAGGTCAGGGTTTCGCTGGATGAGGCGCAGGCGGCCGTCAGCAGGGTTCCGTTCATTTTGCGGTTAAGCCCGGCGGAGGTGGTCAGAGTACCTATGATTTGGCGGATCAACACCTCGCTGCAATGCCTGAGAAAACTCAAGGCCTGGTGCAAACCCTGGCCGGTACAGCGGCAGATAGGCGGCATGCGCTCCACGGCCTCTTCCAGCAGGGTTTCGTAATCTTCCGAAATCAACTCAAAACCGGCGTGCAGTTCGTACCGATCATCATCCGGGCTACGGTATTTAAGTACCGGAACATAACGATCCCTAAGGATCAGGCCTTTGAGTGCCTGGGTGTAGTAATGCCAGAACAGATAGTCGTTCCCCATCCGTACTTCGGGATCATGGCCCAGACACTGAAAACGCAGTTCGTTGATTTGCTTGATCGGGCGCGTCAGGCGGTAGGCATCAATTTCAAAGGGTTCCAGAGCCACCCGATGCGATTCCTGAGTGCTGCCGTAGTCCAGTTCAGGAGGCATCAAAGGAACGCCATCCCGGGCCGGTAGCAACATCTTGAGCGTGTTGAAGTGAAAACGCCGCTCGTAAGGACTCATTTCCAGCCCCAGTTTTTCGGTCAGGAAAGTAATCAACTCGATCTTGTCGAGATGTCGGGTGGACGGTTCCTCGTTCGACGGAACCCCGTTGCCGGATTGCTCCATCCACAACCAGAAATCGCCGGGCTGGTAGAAATCAGAGCTGGCTTCGGGGAGCCATGCACAATGCAAGACTTTCATGGTGGAAAACAGCCGGGAGAGAAAGCGAGCTATTTTAGCCTAAATACCTACTCTGCGGGTTATGCGTGGAGAGCGGAAAGCGGTAATAGTCCGACTGTACCCCAGGAACAACCTGAGCCATGATGGTTTTTTTGTCCTGACGCAGCCCTTGCTGGGTGCGTAGTGGCGGCTGGATGATCGGCTTGGCCTGGGTTCAGGAGCGCGGGTGGGAACGAAGCCCACTGTACGGGCGAACAAGCCGTCGGCAGTACTAAAGAGGCATGGAACCGCATCCAGCGGTTGTATCACTGGTGAGGTATGGAAATATGATTGCTGAGGATGTGTGTCTGGAAGAGGGGGTGGTGATACACCAACCTGATTTGGTCAATTTATATGGGTGTCGGATAGGCAGCGAGAGCCGGATAGGCAGTTTCGTCGAAATTCAACGCGGTGTGAGGATCGGGCGGCATTGCAAAATTTCGAGCCATAGCTTTATTTGCGAAGGGGTGGAAATTGACGATGGTGTGTTTGTAGGGCATGGGGTGATGTTCATCAATGATCGCTACCCCGCCGCCGTCGATGACCAGTGGAAATTATTGAAAGCGGGAGAATGGCCTCTGTTACCGACCCGGGTGCGATCACGAGTGGCCATAGGCAGTCACGCCACCGTGTTGTGCGGAATTGAGATTGGCTACCATGCCTTGATTGGAGCGGGTGCTGTAGTCACGCACGATATACCGGAGTACCAAATCGTCGCCGGTGTTCCGGCCAGGGTTATTGGGGATATCAGGGAGAAACTACAATGACGCACTGAGTAGGCGGAAACCAGGCCGGTAATCCCTGTGCGGGCGAGTCGTTCGGCGGTTTCGGGGTGACGGTTGGTTTTCCCCGTGCTTTGGCCTCCCAGTGAACGCTGACCAAATACTGATGCATCATGCGTGATGCCAGCCATTGAAGACGCTCTGAGTTAGACTGTACCCTGAGGAGACCGCCTGAAGGCGGAACTACGAACCATTGAAACATGCGCCGGGTACGGTTCGATTGCGTTGCTGAGCGTTCAGCACTATCCGTGTTTTATCCCATCCATTTGTGCCCAAGAACGAGGCTGCCTGCAAAACAGGCGTAAGAAATCTATCGTTCCTCGCCCATCTCATTTCTGCTTCCTATGCCATGAACGTTCCGCTATCACCCAAACTACTGGTCGGCCTGCTTGCGGGCTTTGCATTGGCCGGTCTTGCCGCCGCGTGGTGGTTTCAAACCCTCTACCCTTACGAAAGCACGGATAACACGTATTTGAAGGCGCATATGAGCCCGATTAGCCCCAAGCTGAGCGGGTATGTTCGGGATATTTTGTTTAAGGACAATCAATCCGTACAGGTCGGTGCGCCGCTGATTGTGTTGGATGATGCTGATTTCAAGGCTCGTCTGGCTCAGGCTGAAGCACAGGTAAGGCTGGAGTCTGCCCACATCCACACTCTGGAAACCGGCATAGGGGTACAACAGGCTCGTATCGCTCAGGAACAGGCCAGCCTTGCGGCTAACGCGGCCGAGCGTGAACGCCTGGGGCGAGAACTGAATCGCTACGCCCGTTTGGTGCAGGATGGATCTGTGTCGGTGCAACTTCGAGAGGCAACCGAAGCGGCATTAAAGCAGGCACAGTCTCAGCAGGAACGATTGCGGGCTACCCGGTTAGAGGCGGAATGGCAACGGGCTACACTGGAGGCTCAGAGGGTCGAATCCCAGGCCAGACTGAACATGGCAGAAGCTCAGCAGGAATTGGCCTCGATTGATCTGGCCAATACCCGCATCACAGCACCTCTGGCTGGCCTGATGGGCAACCGGGGTGTTCAAGTGGGGCAACTGGTGCAGCCAGGGCGAGTTTTGGCTCAGTTGATTCCAGCAGAGGGATTGTTCGTAGAGGCTAATTTTAAGGAAACTCAAATGGAGGCGATGCGCCCCGGACAAGCGGTGGAAATCCGTGTTGATGCTTTTCCTGACCGCCGCTTTGAAGGAACAGTGGATAGCTTCGCGCCGGCCGCCGGTTCAGAGTTCAGCCTGTTGCCACCTGAGAACGCGACCGGCAACTTCACCAAGGTGGTGAGAAGAGTGCCTGTTTTGATTGTATTCAAACCCGGTAGCGACATCCGCCTGTTGCGGCCGGGTTTGTCCTCGCGGGTCAAGGTGCGGGTGAGGTAAATCATGCAGGAGGTTGCCACTGACAATGGGGCGAATGGCACTGCGGGCGGTGTAAACACCGGCCAATGGCTGGGGTTTCTGGCCATGGTATTTGGCATCTTTATGGCCGTGCTCGATATACAAATTGTGGCCAGTTCGCTGGAACAGATTCAGGCCGGGCTTTCTGCAACACAGGATGAAATCACCTGGGTGCAAACCGCTTATTTGGTGGCTGAGGTGGTGGTTATTCCGTTGTCAGGCTGGCTGGGGCGGGCGTTGTCTACCCGTTACCTGTTTGTGTTGTCGTGCGGCGGTTTTACTGTGATGAGCCTGTGCTGCGCCCTGGCGTGGAATCTGCCCTCCATGATTGTGTTTCGGGCGGTGCAAGGGCTGTTTGGCGGAGCCATGATCCCCTTGGTATTTGCGGTGATCTACACGCTGTTTCCACCCCGCCAGCAGGCCGCGATGAGTATCGTGGTCGGTATGGTGGTGACACTGGCCCCTACGGCGGGACCGGTGTTGGGGGGGTACCTGACCGAAACCTTTTCATGGCACGCGCTGTTTCTCATCAACCTGCTGCCGGGTGTGCTGGTATCGCTGGCTACCTGGTGGTTTGTCCGGGTTGATGAACCCGAATGGCACTTGCTCAAGCGGATAGACTTTCGCGGCATTCTTTACATCGTGCTCTGCCTGGGCAGTTTGCAATATGTGCTGGAAGAAGGATTGCGGGAAGAATGGTTTGAGAGTCGGGTGATTGTGGTGTTTGCTCTTTTATCTGGCTTGAGTGGTTTGGCCATGATTCGCCGTGAATTGAGCATCGCCCATCCCATCGTTGATTTACGCGCCTTCCGCAACCGCAATTTCACTGTGGGTTGCGTGTTTAGTTTTTTGATCGGCACGGGGCTATATACGCTGATCTTCCTGACTCCAGTTTATCTTTCCAGCGTCAAGCACCTTAACAGTTTGCAAATCGGCGAATACATCATGGTGACGGGTATTTTCCAGTTGTTGTCGGCGTTTGTGGTCGGTCCACTGGCTAACAAGCTGGATTCCAGAATCATGCTGAGCCTGGGTTTGCTGTTGTATGGATTGGGCTGCTGGATTAACGGCGATCTCAGCCATGATGCCGGTTATTGGGAATTCTTTTGGCCGCAGGCACTGCGAGGCTTTGCGCTGATGTTTTGCTTTATCCCCATCAATGCACTGGCTTTGGGAACCTTGCCTCTGCATGAGGTGAAAAATGCCAGCGGACTGTATAACTTAATGCGTAATCTGGGGGGGGCGATAGGTTTGGCGGTGGCCAATAGTTTGATGATACAGATGAACACCAGCCATTACGCGGCACTGCGCGAGGCTGTGACTTCGGCTTCTGTTCCGGCACAAAACCTGATGGCCGGTTTACAGGCGCGTTTAGCCGAGACGGGCAACGGCGACGACTACGCCGCTGCGATCAGCCTCATACAGGGGTACGCGCAGCGCGAAGCCGTGGTGCTGACCTTGAACACGCTGTTTCAGTTGTTGGGTGGCGCATTTTTTCTGGCTCTTTTGCTGATGCCCTGGGTGAATCCGGTCAACCCAAAAGCACGCAGCACGACTGATCATTGACCGACACAAACCGTGTCCACCGCGTAACAAGATGAAGGTTAAGCAAATTCATTCGCACGAACGGGTTAATAGAACCCGGCTTCAGGCGGAATCAGTGGGGTGACGAAGAATATAGACGCAGAGTACGTCTGACCGGGATGACCGGAAGAGGGAATGGCGCGCCCGACACGATTTGAACGTGCGACCTTTGGCTTCGGAGGCCAACACTCTATCCAACTGAGCTACGGGCGCGGGGAAGGAAGGCACGTATGTTAACGCAAATGGCTGGGACTGAACAGCCTGGGATGTGCCCGGCATCACCGCAAACCGGGCGCATCTCCAGGATTATTTCAGGGAATAATTCAAGACCACGCCCACCAGTATCATCAGGCCAAAATCGTTGTTGGCTTGAAAAGCCTGAAAACAGGCGATGGGGTCTCGGTGGCGTATTAGCCATTGTTGATACGTTACGGAAATTCCGGCGGCGATCAGTCCGACGTGGTAAGGGTATCCAAGATGAGCGTCCATGCCGACTCGCCCCAGTATGAGTAAAGTCAGGATTTGTAAACCGCCTATGATGAGCCTGTCGTGGGAGCCAAATAATATGGCCGTCGATTTGACACCAAGCTTGAGGTCATCTTCACGGTCGACCATGGCGTATTGGGTGTCGTAGACCAATGCCCAGCTGATTGTTGCCAGATAAAGTTCCCACGCGACCAGCGGTATGGAGCCGGTTTCTGCCGCGAACGCCATAGGTACGGCCCAGCCGAAGGCTAAGCCTAAATAGGCTTGAGGCCAGTGGGTGTAGCGTTTCATGAAGGGATAAGAGGCCGCCAGAAATGCACCCGGTATCGAAAGCAGGCGGGTCAGCGTGTTGGCTTGAAATACCAGGATAAGCGCGACCACACACAGCAGTGCGAACAGGTACAGGGCTTCGCGGGGCTGTATCAGCCCGGCGGCGATCGGTCGTAGGCGGGTGCGCTCCACGTGTGGGTCGATTTTGCGGTCGGCGTAGTCGTTAATGACACACCCGGCCGAACGCATCAGCACCGTGCCCAGCAGTATGATGAGAAATACGTCTGCATGGGGTCGGCCTTCACCAGCTATCCATAAGCTCCACAAGCCAGGCCATAACAATAAATAAATGCCTATGGGTTTATCCAGGCGTAATAAGCGGCAGTATGCGGTGAGTTTTGCTGTCAGGGCATTCATTATGTATCTACTTTAAGACCGTATTTTTTGACCCGATAGCGCATGGTTTCCCGGGTGGTTCCCAGTGCCCGAGCCGCAGCGGCTACATTTCCATCCAGCCGGTTCAGGGTGGTTTCTATGATGTATCGATCCATGTCATCCAATGCCATGCTGCCATCCAGCGGTATGGTGAGGGTGTTTGTTGTTCCCGTTTGAGCGTACGTCCATTCCGGGCCAGACGGCTGAGTTCCAGGAAGTTGCAGCCATAAGGCCGGAAATACCGGGCCGTCAGCCAATAGCACACAGCGTTCTACGACATTTCTAAGCTCCCGCACATTGCCCGGCCAGTGGTAACTCCGCATCCGCACCCATATCTCTTCAGGAATAACCTTCACCTGCCTGGCGGAATGGGCTGAAAACTCAGCCACAAATAAGGGTAGTAATTCATCCAGATCTTCCAGGCTGTCACGTAACGGGGGCAACTCCAGGCTGAATACGCTGAGTCGGTGGTAGAGATCGCTTCTAAATTCCTTTTTGGCGACCATGTCCGGCAGATTTCTGTGACTGGCCGCGATGATTTGCACCTCAAACGCGATTTCCTTTTCAGAAACCAAGCGTCTGATTTTGCGGTCTTCCAGTGCCTTGAGCAGTTTGGCCTGAAGATCCAGAGACATTTCACCTATTTCGTCCAGGAACAAGGTCCCGCCGTTGGCTTGTTCGATTAAACCCTTGTGGCGGCTGGTGGCTCCGGTAAAGGACCCGCTTTCATGGCCAAATAATTGTGATTCCAGCAAGTCTCTAGGTAAGGCGGCGCAGTTCAGTTCTATTAAAGGATAGGCACTTCGTTTACCGGCGTAATGGAGTATTCGCGCCACCAGCCCCTTGCCGGTGCCGGTTTCTCCTCCGATGACCATGGCACTGATGGAGACTTGAGTCAGCCGAGTGAGCAAATCGCGGATACGGGATGATGCCTGGCTGCCGCCGACGTACGCTTCCGGGGAGTATTTCTTATGGCCTTGCTCGGTTTGTTCCTGTAGGCGACGTTGAGCCATGGCACTGCGCAAGGCACTGGTGAGCACTAGCTGCAGATGCGCCAGATCGCAAGGTTTCTCGACAAAATCATAAGCACCCAACCGCATGGCTCGCACCGAATCCGGCACGCTGCCGTAGCCAGTCAGCAATAACCACTCAAAATGGGGCAGCGTGCTTTGAATGGTTTGTATGTAATCGAGCGCGTTGCCGTCAGGCAGATTCATGTCTGACAGGATAATCATGGGATCGAAATGCTGCTTGACGATCAGATCACGCGCCTCGGCTATGGATTTAGCCCATTCCACTTCCCAGCCGGTTTTTCGGTAATGCCTGAGCAGTTCCGAACCCAGCAGGGGTTCGTCCTCGATAATCAGCATGGATTGGATCATTCGGTGCGTCTCATCGTAGGTGGATAACCGCGCATCAGATAGAACCCCATTCCAGCAAGGGCACTACCCAATAATGAAGCCCTGCGTTTTGGAAATCTGTGCGGAGTTGGTTGATTAGCCTGTGCGCGTCGGGTTCGGGCAAGTGTATCTCGAAGCGAATCTGTTGTTTGCGGCCACTGACTTGCTCAAGCAGGCTAAGCCCCTGATGGTTGCTGGAATGGCCACGGGCCGGAACACTGCTGAAACCGGATGCGGATTCGATTTCAAGCAGCCAGTCGACCACGGCTTCTTCAATGGTGGGCGGGACAAATAGAGTCAGTAGTACTTGAGTGCTCATGGGCTTTCCCCTTGGGATTCTCCAAAACGCAGGTAAAAAATGGGCAGCAAAATGAGGGTCAGGAGGGTGGAGGTGATCAATCCGCCTATCACCACGATGGCCAGGGGTTTTTGAATCTCGGAACCAGGCCCTGTGGCAAACAGCAAGGGAATGAGTCCGAATGCGGCTATGCTGGCGGTCATTAAAACCGGTCGCAATCGACGCATGGCACCTTCCACAACCACTTCTTCAAGTGGCATTCCTAATGCGCGTAACTGGTTGAAATAAGACACCATCACCACACCATTGAGCACGGCGATACCCAGTAGCGCGATGAACCCGACCGAGGCCGGAACCGACAGATATTCACCCGACATCCACAGCGCGAACACGCCGCCTATCATGGCCAGCGGGATGTTCGACAACACCAGCACTGCCTGGCGAATGCGCCCGAAGGTGGTGAACAGCAGCAGGAAAATCAAGCCTATGGATATGGGTACGACCAGCCCCAGTCGGGCGGCCGCCCGTTGCTGATTCTCAAACTGCCCACCCCATTCCAGAAAATAACCCTGAGGAATTTCCACGGCCTCGGCCACTTTTTTCTGGGCATCGGCTACAAAACCTACCAGGTCACGTCCTTCCACATTGCTACGCACGACGGAATATCTCTGGGCTTTTTCCCGGGCTATCGCCACTACACCTTCCAGACGCTCAATACGGGCAACGCTCTGTAAAGGCACGCGATCACCGTTGGGTAGCGTCATCTGTAAATTGGCCAGCGTGTCGGCCGCGCCAGTCCCCCTCAGTATCAGCGGGGTTCGTTGTATGCCTTCTTGCACCACACTCAGTTTGAGTCCTTCCAGTTGTGCACGCAGCAAGGTTCCGAGGTGGTCGGCATTCAAGCCCATGCGTCCTGCTGCCAGACGGTCAATTTTGATCACCAGATACTGCATGCCTTCGTTACGCAAGGTGAAGACATCGGTCGCTCCGGGAACCTGGCGCACGGCGGCGGCTATTTCCTCGGATTTGGCGTTGAGGGTGTTGAGATCAGGCCCATACAGTTTGATGGCCACGTCTCCCCTGACCCCGGTCAACATTTCAGTGACGCGCATCTGGATTGGCTGGGTGAAACCGAACGCAATGCCAGGAATAGTGGCCAACACCGTGCGTATGGATTCGATCAGTTCTTCCTTGGTGTTCATCCGCCATTCTGCCTGGGGTTTGAGCACCATGAAATTATCGGTTTCATTCAAACCCATAGGGTCTAAGCCAATTTCATCCGCGCCCACTCTGGAAATCATGCGGGTGACTTCGGGTACGTGTTCCAGTACGGCGGATTGGATCTTGAGATCCAGTGCCACCGATTCCTTCAGATTGATGGAAGGCAGTTTTTCGGTTTGCACGATAATGTCGCCTTCATCCAGTGTAGGCATGAAGGTTTTGCCGATCTGGGTGTACGCGGCCGCCGTCAGCATCAGCAGTACCAGTGATGTGATAATGACCGGGCGGGGATGGGCCAGACTGGCTTGCAGCAGCGGTTGGTATAGGCTACGCAAGCGACGGGGTAGCCACGGTTCATGATGAACCTGCTTACCCAGGAGCAGGGAAGCCAGCACCGGAATGACGGTCAGGGACAGCAGCAATGAACCACCCAGTGCGTACACGATGGTCAGTGCGACCGGAGAGAATAGCTTGCCTTCCAGGCCTTGCAGGGTCAGCAAGGGGATAAATACGATGATGATGATGATAATGCCGGACGTGACCGGAACCGCGACTTCACGCACGGCCCGGTAGATCAAATGCAAACGGGGCAGTTTGCGTCCCCGGGACTCATCGGCCAGATAGGTGGCCATGTTTTCCACCACCACAACCGCCGAATCGACCAGCATACCTATGGCTATCGCCAAACCACCCAGGCTCATCAGGTTGGCGGTCAATCCTGTCAGGCTCATCAGCAAAAACGTGAACAACGCCGCCAAGGGCAAAATGCAGGCGACGGTGAAGGCGGCACGCAAATCTCCCAGAAACAGAACCAGAAGAATCAGCACCAGAACAATCGCTTCTACCAGGGCTTTGACTACGGTGTGGACGGCACGCTCCACCAAATCCCCCCGGTTATAGAACACACGGATGGAAACCCCGTCCGGCAGCGTTTTTTTAATGGTGTCCAGGCGAGCCTCCACACCGGAAACCACTTGTCGGGCATTGGCTCCTCTTAGACTCAACACCAAACCTTCAGCCACTTCTTCCTGGCCATTCTGGCTGACCGCACCATAACGGGTAAGCATTCCGATACGCACCCCGGCCACGTCGCCTACGGTGATGCTGGCTCCATTGCGTTGAGCAACGACTATGGATCGCACATCCTCCAGTGTGGTGATGCGGCCTTCGGCCCGTACCAGCAGGGCTTCTTCACCCAGATTCAAACGACCGGCCCCGTCATTACGGTTGTTGGTTTCGAGTGCTTGCTTGAGTTCATCCACCGTCACAGCCCTGGCCAGTAGCCGGGCGTTGTCGGGTATGACTTCAAAACTTCTGACCTGCCCACCCAACACGTTGACATCGGCCACCCCAGGCACGTTACGCAGTGCCGGTCTGATGACCCAATCCAGCAGGTTGCGCCGCTCCATCAGGCTTAGCTCTCCGCCTTCCACGGTGAACATAAACATCTCACCCAGAGGCGTGGTCAGGGGGGCGATGCCGCCTTCGACGCTCGCCGGGAGGTTGCTCCATACCCCATTGACGCGCTCAGCCACTTGTTGTCTGGCCCAGTAAATGTCTGTGCCTTCTTCAAAATCCAGCGTGATGTCGGTCAGTGCGTATTTAGCGACCGAGCGGAGCATGGTTTGTCTGGGTATACCCAGCAATTCCACCTCCACCGGTGTAGTGATTCGGGATTCGACCTCTTCCGGGGTCATGCCCGGTGCCTTGATGATGATTTTTACCTGCGTGGGCGATACATCGGGGAAGGCATCAATGGGCAGGTTGATGGCGGCGTGATAACCGGCTCCGGCCAGGATCAGGGCGATCAGCAGGGCAAATATCCGCTGGGTTAAAGCAAACTGTATGAGTGCGCCGAGCATTATTCGTGATCCCCCGCCCCTAGCCAGGCGGCCTTCAATCCGGCCACACCCTGAATAACGACCTGCTCTCCTGTATTCAATCCACCATGCACCACCACGCGATGTTCTTCTTCACCGGCTACCTCTACCGGCCTGGCTTCATAGCCTGCTGGCGTTTTGACGAACACATAGGACTTGGATTCATGCACGAATACCACCGCCACAGGCAGTTGAAAAATCACATCCCGACTGTTGTGCATGAGCTGAACCGTGACATTCATGCCGGGGCGTAATTCGGTGTTTCCCTGCTCCACCACCGCTCGCACCAGGGCGGTTTGACTGTTGGTGTCTACATTCCGGCTGATCTCAATGATGCGGGCTTCCGCCTGAGGTTTGTCGAGATGGATGTGGTCGCCGGGAACCATTTCGCCAAGACGCTCTTGCGGAACGCGCACTTCCAGCCACAAGGTATGAAGTTGCCCGACACGAAACAAAGGTGTAAGCCATTCCACCCGTTGCCCGGTAACGGCACTGCGTTCCAGCACGATGCCGGATACGGGGGCGCGGACTTCGGTCAGGCTACTGAGTTGATGGTCACGTTCCAGTTTTTTGATTTCCAGATTATCCAAACCGCTGATCGCAAGGGTTTGGCGGGCGGTGTTCAGACCCGCCTCGGCTTTTTGATACTGGCTTTGGGTTTCCAGCCAGCGTATACGAGCGATCACCCCTTCGGCCAGCAAGGTGGCATCCCGTTCCAGACGCGCTTTGATGATGTCGAACTCACTGGCGGCATCCAGCAAATTTTTTTGGAGTTCCAGCAGGGTAGGGCTTTGGATGCGGGCCATAACCTGGCCTTTCTGTACCGAAGCCCCCAAGGCGACGGTCACCTGCTCAATCACCCCTGACTGCGGTGCGCTGACCTGATATTCGTTTTCAGGTGGCAACACGACTTGTGCCGGAGCCCGCCCCAAAGGCAGGCGGGATACGGGATCAGGCGCTGTCAGGCGAATACCTAAATGGTCGGCCTGTTCATCGGTCAAGGTTAAAAGCCGCTCGGCCGCCGTGGCCATGCCGCACATCAAAAAGCCAATCAGTAAAGACAGGACGATAAATCCGCGATTCATGGTGAAACCCCTATGACTTGGTTGTGTACGGCAATATCACGCTGCACGCGAATGCGCCATTCGGCGGCATCGCGGATGGCTGCTTCAGCACTGGCGGTGATGCGGAGGTAGTCGATGAGTGAGATTTCACCGGCATCAAAAGCGAGTCGGTTCATGGTGAGTTGGGTTTCGGCTATGACTTTGCGACGGGTGGCGATGTCCAATGCGGCTTGATCGACTTCAAGGTTGTGATCTGCCTCATGCAGGGCTTTTTCCAGTTCGCGCGCCAGCGTTTCTCGCTGGGCAATCGCCCGGTTCAGGGTCACATTGGCTGCGGCGACGAATGGGCCGTTGTAGGCATCGCCGCCTATGGGCAACTGAAAAACCAGGTTGGTTTCGGTGCCAAAGTTTTCCCTGCGGGTTGAGCGGTCGTGCTGAGTACCCAGCAAAATGGTGGGCTGATTGCCTTGTTTGGAATGGCGAACGTAATCGACCTCGGCGTGTGCCCGTTCAATCAACCCGTTGGCGGAAGCCATGGCCGGGTGTTCCGGCTCAATCTGTTTGATGGTGCTGGGTGATTCGTCAAACCGTTCGGGAACATGCGTCAGGCGGGTGATGTTGAAATAAGCCTTGCGGGCGTGCATGACTTCAGCTTCGGCTTGAATCAGAGCGGTTTTCTTTTCCAGTTGATCCGCCTCGGCCAGCAATAAATCAGCCCGGGCCAAATCGCCCAGTTCCACTCTTCGGCGTACCACGTCGGTCAGTTTGCTGGCTACTTCGTAAATTTTTTCTGCCAGACGATGGCGGTTTTCCACCAGCTTGAGATTCCACAATACCTCACGCACCTGACCCGCCACTTCATGCCGCAGTGCCTTGGCAAATTGATCGGTGTGTTTTCGTGCTTCGCGGGCCATGGCACCACTGGCCTGACGTTGATTCCACAACCACAAAGGCACCTGGTAGCCGGTCTGCACTTCCACTCGCCCTCGGCTATCGAAGGTGCGGTCGTCTATCCATTGCAGATAGAGCATGGGATAACCCGCAATCCAACTGGCTGTACGCCGATCCAGGGCGCGGGCTTCGTCTTCGTAAGCGGCGACCAGTATGCTGTCGGGATATTTGTCGAAGGCGGCATCAACCACCTGGGCCAGTGTCAGTGTGCTGTCTGTGGTGAGTTCGTCGTGATGATCAACCACACGATCATCAGCCGACGCCAAAGCAGATAGTAACAGGCACAAGACCCCGCACTGTGTTAGGTAAGTCTTCATTTTTGGGATTGACTCCAGCTTGGATTGAGTGTTGGCTGGGGCATTATAAGTGTTTTGAAAGGCTTTTTTGGGAACGGCCCGATGCAAAGGTCATCAGCAGCACGATGCGACAATTTGACACATTCTCGAAATCAGCCCGGCCTGTAGAATAGATTCCATTCGTAACGTGCTTGGCGAATCTCTGATACTGCAATCCGATTGCAGGTGTTCAATGTCTTCCTCATTA
>JBPCSC010000390.1:0-2106 GCA_051007495.1 Methylococcaceae bacterium
CTATTGATACGCTACGTAATGAAAAGCAGCAGATTTCAGCAATTCAGTCAGAACGCAAACCAGCGAGACAATCAACCGAGCATCATCAACGGTGAGTGCAAGCGAGATGATGATGAGTGACAACAACAAAATGTTACGGGTCGGATGCCTCGGTCTGGGTGTCATGGGTGCACCCATGGCCAGACGACTGGCTCAGCATGGGTGTCTATCCCAGATTTGGAATAGAACCAGTCAAGTCGCTGAACAACTGGCCAAGGAACTCAATCTAACCGCAGCACCTACGGCGGTGGATGTGGTGGCGGATGTGGAAGTTGCCTTCATTTGCGTTTCCAAGGACGACGATGTGATCAGCATAGTCAATTCCGTATTATCCGCAATAAAACCAGGAACCATCCTCATAGACATGTCCACAATAAGCCAGAATACGGCCATCCATGTTGCTTCTTTAATAGAGAAACAAGGGGGAGAATTTCTGGATATCCCCGTAACCGGTGGTGTGGAAGGGGCGCAAACAGGCCGACTGGCCATGATGGTGGGCGGACATTTGGATACCCTGGAAAAGGTAAATCCCCTGCTCGAAATTCTAGGAAGCCGTATCGTTCACATGGGCGGGCACGGTATGGGACAAGCGGCCAAAGCCGTTAACCAGATTATGGCAGCAGGCATCAATCAAGCCGTGACCGAAGCCTTGGCTTTTGGTGTTCGGGCCGGTCTGGACATGGAGCAGTTGGTCGACGTGTTGGCCAGTGGCGCAGCGGGCAACTGGTTTCTGGAGAAGCGCGGCAAAACCATGATGCAGGGACAGTATCAACCGGGATTCAAACTGGCATTGCACCACAAAGACCTGAATATTTGCGAATCCATGGCCGAGGCAATGCGCATGGAAATTCCCATAGCTACCCGCACACGGAAAGACTACGAATCCTTAATGGCCCAGGGCTACGGCAATGAAGACATTTCCGCCCTGTACCGACTGAAATACGCGAATAACAACCAATGAAAATACCGACAAACGGCCCGGTCATGTTTGATCTGATGGGCACAGATATTCACCCTTCAGAAGTCGCTCTGCTGGAATCCCCGGCCGCCGGGGGGATCATCTTGTTCTCCCGAAATTACCAAACACCCGAACAACTTCGGAAGCTAATTCAAGACATCAGAGAAATACGCCCCGACTTGTTAATCGCCGTTGATCATGAAGGTGGTCGAGTGCAGCGATTCAGGGCAGGCTTCACCTCGCTTCCACCCGCAGCGAGTTACCTAAACAATGGTGATGCCGCCGAGACATTGGCCCACCAGGCCGGGTGGCTCATGGCCATGGTGCTTCGCTGTCTGGACTTTGAGCTCAGCTTCGCGCCCGTTCTGGATGTCGATGCGGGAATTAGCGAAATCATCGGCAACCGTGCTTTTGCCCGGAAACCAGAAGCGGTCGCACGTTTGGCCAGCCGATTCATGAACGGTATGCACAAAGCCGGCATGGCCGCCACCGGCAAACACTTTCCGGGTCATGGAAATGTGGCAGCCGACTCCCACCTGGAATTACCGATAGACCGCCGTACCCAGGCCGAAATTTTCGACCGAGACATACGCCCATTCCAGGCACTGATCGCTCAAGGACTTGATGCCATCATGCCGGCTCATGTCGTTTATCCCGCCGTAGACCCAGAAGCCGCAGGATATTCAAAAATCTGGCTGCAGAACCATTTGCGGGGCAGCCTAGGCTTCAAAGGGATCATATTCAGCGATGATCTCACTATGGTCGGTGCAGAATCTGCCGGATGCTACGGAGCCCGTGCCCGCAAAGCCATGCAAGCCGGATGCGATATGGTATTGGTATGCAACGCACCGGATGGTGCTGCAGAAGTACTGGAAGAAAAATCAACGCGAACACGAGATCCAGAGCGGGCACACCGCATAAATACACTGCGAGGCCGATTCCCGGTTGATCGTGAAACCTTGCTTACCTCACTAGAGTGGCGACAAGCCGTTCACGACATTAGCACACTGAATGAGATACCAACCAAATGAACAAACTGGACGAAATAAAACGGGTGGCCAACGAAGCCGAATGCCTGCACAGTCGAACTGACTTGGCAGTAGCACTGG
>JBPCSC010000391.1:0-8419 GCA_051007495.1 Methylococcaceae bacterium
CTTAAACGCAGCGATTTTGGCATGAAGGCGTTTTTGCCCATGATAGGTGATGAAATCAGGCTGGTTATTCAGGCTGAAGCCTTCAGGCAATAACTCATTTAATAACCCGTCACAACCGGTTCAAGCCCATGTCCACACTTCATACCTGTTTTTTTATACTGGTCAATGCGGTATTGGTGAATAATTTTGTATTGGTTCAGTTTCTGGGTTTATGCCCGTTTCTGGGAGGATCAAAACAACAGGAAACCGCTCTGGGCATGGGTTTGGCGACCAGCCTGGTTTTGACGTTGGCTTCGGGTTTGAGTTATCTGCTTGATTATTATGTATTGCAGGCTCATGGGGTGGAATATCTGCGTACCCTGGTGTTTATATTGATGATTGCCGTAGTGGTACAACTGATTGAACGGATAATTCTGGTAGCCAGTCCCCTGTTACACCGTAATCTGGGTATTTTCCTGCCTTTGATAACCACTAATTGCGCCGTTTTGGGAGTGGCGTTGATCAATATCCGTTCTGCTCAAGGTTTGCTGGAGTCACTGGTTAATGGCTTTGGTGCGGCGGCAGGTTTTACCCTGGTATTGGTGCTGTTTGCCGGGGTGCGTGAACGACTGGAGACGGCTGATGTGCCGGTTCCTTTTCAAGGGCCGGCCATAGCCCTGATTACGGCGGGTATTGCTTCTCTGGCGTTTATGGGTTTTGCAGGCTGGATACCGAATCAATAGTTTTTTTAGTATTGAATAATGGGCTATTTCCCGTAGCCTTTGACCTGGTTTGTAGTTTCGTCTTTTATGCGGTAAATCCGTGTTGCCGCCGTCTGGATTCTAGCCCAACAATGTAAATGTGTGCCGCTATTGGCGCACAAGCGGATGATAGTACGGGTATTGGGTGGATTTCGGGTTCGTAAAGTACTATGTGAAACATGATGAATAAAAAATACCGGGTATTATTGACAAGTCTGACGCTGTTTTATTTGCCTATCGGCTTTTGTTCTGAAGGCCTGGACGAAGAATTACGTTTTTTGCAGGCTGAAACCTATGTTATTACGGCCACTAAAACCCTGGAACGAACCGGGCAATCAGTGGCTACCGTGTCGGTTATCCCGGAAGAACAAATACACCAGATGGGTGCCCGCAATCTGCTTGATATACTCAAGATAGTGCCCGGTTTAGGTATCAGCCAAACCGCCACCAGCGTGCGCTCTCTGGAAGTGAGGGGTATACGCAGCACCTTTAGTGAACGGGTATTGATCATGCTGAACGGCCATCCGGCCGATCATAATATCTTCTGGGGTGGCAGTATGTGGACGTATGACGATATACCCGTAGACAATATCAAGCGTGTGGAAGTTATACGTGGCCCCGGTTCAGCCTTGTATGGTGCCAATGCCTTTTTGGCCACCATTAATGTTATCACCAAGGAGGCCCGCGATGTGGATGGGGTGGCCGTCGCGGTGGGGGGTGGGAGCTTTGATACCCAGCAATATAATGTGCTGGTGGGTAAGGAACACGGTGCCTGGCATGGTATGGCCAACGCCCATTACTCCACTACCGATGGGCCACAATCCTTTATTGCCCAGGATACTCTAAATCAGTCAGGCCGAACTCATTTGTATGAAAAACGTAATGATCTGGAATGGCGTTTTGGTTATGGCAGGCAGGCCGTCATTGATGGTCGATTTATTAACAAAACCACCGGCAGTTTTGCAGGCCCTGCCGCTTTTTTGAGTGATGACAGCCGATTGGTCCACGACGATTATTTTCTAAGGCTCACCCTGGAACACGACCTGAGCGATCACCTCACCCTGACTACCCGGGTATACCGGGATTTTTTTGAGATGAATCAACTGCTGGAACTCAGAAAAAATCAGTTTAACCGGCTTTTCGCCGACAGCATTAAAACCGGTGGCGAACTCCAGACCACTTATCGCATTAGCCCGGCCAATACTTTGATAGGTGGTTTTACTTACGAATTGCAGGAACAACGCAATACCTCGCAGCAAACGGGTTCAAGTCCTTATCGTCTGTCTTCTTTCCTGCCTTTCACCATGAATACCGAACGCAGCCTGTGGGGGGCTTATCTGGAAGACCTGTGGGATATTACTTCCAGTGTGCGGCTTACCAGTGGTGCCCGGTATGATCAATACAGTGATTTTGGTGGTACGTTTAATCCAAGGCTTGGATTTAACTGGGCCTTTCTGCCGGGTTATTCGGCACGTTTTGCTTATGGCAGTGCCTTCAGAGCACCGACATTTTCTGAGTTGTATACCGTCAATAACCCGTCCGTTATGGGCAATCCCAGCCTGCAACCGGAAACAATAGATACGTATGAGGTGGGTATTAACATGAACTGGAATACTCGCTGGTCAGGGAGTTTAACCCTGTTCAGGAATGATATAGCCGATATGATAGGTCGGCAGGTGTTTACTGACGAACACCGGCAGGTTATGGTGCGCTATGATAATCAGGCGGGAATTAACAGCCTGGGTCTGGAATGGATGACCCGCTACGCACTGAGCGATCAGTCGTATCTATCCGCTAATTATTCTTATCAGGATTCACGGTTTATCGCCACACAGCGCCGTGTACCCGATGCCCCGGAACACCGGGCAACCCTGCAGGCCAATCTGGCTGTGGCACAGGGGTTTTACTGGTATAACGAAATTCAGGTCAGGGGGAATACGACCCGTGCGACTGGTGATGTTCGAGCGGACAATCCGGCCTACGCACTGGTGAACACTACGCTAAGAATAACCCGTCCACACCCCAATCTGGAATTGAGTTTCTCGGTATTTAATCTGATGGATTCAAATGCGGCGAATCCGTTTATTGCCTCAGTACCGGATGATTTACCCCTGCCGGATCGCACATTCTTTGCCCGTTTACGTTATGATTTTGGCAAAGCCAGATGAGTAAGCGACTGGTTCACCTGATGGATGTTTATGACCAGGCCTGGGCAATTTTTTTTGAGTCCATGTGGAGTCATGTTCATCCTCTTTATATCAAATTCATATCAAGATGACTGCTATAAATCGCCTGAAATGGGGCTGGATATTGGTATTTATTTTGTGGATTACCCCGATTCTGGTATTAGCCGCAGTGGGTGGTTATTGGGTATATCATCACGCTGATTTCCGGGATTGGCTGGTTATAGGGCCTGTATCCATGCTTATTGGTTTGGCTATAGCCCTACGCCTAAGGAAACGCTATGACGCACAGTTTGGACTAGCCAGTACATTATCTGAAGATGCTTTGGATTCACCTCTGGACAGGCAGGCCAGAAACGCAGTCAATCTTTTGGCTGTCAATCAACTTGCTGTGCCGGATTCCGCGCTGGGTTTTGAGTATCTGGAAGAGTGGCTTGCTTTGGGGCGTAAAACCATAGCCGTAGTGGCGGCCCTGTACAAGCCGGATAGTAAAAACCCTGAACTGGAAATACCCAGTACCTGGGTGCTGTTGATTACCGAGCGGGTAACCCACGACCTTAGAGAGTTGCTGCAGAATAATATACCTTTCAGCGATATGCTGACGCTGAATGATGGTTTGACTTTATACAAATGGAAAGATCGTTTGCAGGATGCTGCTTTTCTGGTTCCGCTGACTCGATTTCTGTTGAACCCGTCTGCGGGTCTTGCTGCGTTTGCTTCGGGTTCAGCACAAACCGGCATTACGAATACGATATTACCGCAAATAAAAAGATCGCTGATCAATAGTTTTATACTCAAAGTCGGCCATTATGCGATTTTGCTTTACAGCGGTCGTCTGGTTGCTGATTCCAGAGTTACTGATGTCAGGCTGAGTGAGTCCAGTCAGCGTGATCTGGCTACCATTCAAGCCACAGCGGATCAACTTTCAGCCGAGCCATTGCGCCTGTTGGTGGCCGGTCAGGTCAATGCGGGTAAATCTACTCTTATTAACCGCTTGAATGGTCAGTTAAGGGCTCCTGATGACGTGGTGCCGTGTACCCGTTTGGTGACGTCTTACCGGTTAAATGCGGGCGTATCCAGCCTGGGTGCCGACGTTGACGGTATTTTGATTGATACCCCAGGTTATGGTGTGGTGGCTGAATGGCTGGACGAGTCCGCCGAGTTGCTTGGCACGGTGGATTTGCTGTTTTTGGTATGTTCGGTTCGTGAAGCCGCCCGTCAAGCCGATAAACGGTTTCTTGAAACCTTGAGTGGTTATTATGCCAACAAGCTTAATCGTCGCTTGCCGCCCATAATTGTTGTGGCCACTCATATAGACCAGTTACGCCCGATCCGGGAGTGGATACCGCCCTATAATATAGTAGAGCCACAAACCCCTAAAGCCATGGGCATACGCGATGCCCTGAACAGCATGAGTGAGGATTTGTCTCTGGAGGAATATGGTGCCGACATTGTGCCGGTTTGCCTTGCAGACGGGTATAACATAGAGGTTTTGTGGTTGGCCGTGGCTAACCGGCTTAATGATGCCCACAAGGCAAAAGTTTTAAGAATGCAGGAACTGCGGATAGAAAAAGGCAAATACCAGCAACTCGTCCGGCAATTTATTCGGGGTGGGCGCTGGTTGTTGAATGGTAAATAGGCTTTCGCCCGCCTGCGGGTCGCAAACCGATTAACGCAGATCAAGTTATTTTGGGTATATTGGCAGAGCAGCGGGGTATATCCGGCCAGTGAGTCGTGTAGGCCGGAGATTTGAACCGGGTTTTCATCTGCCCGCGTCGGTGGAGACATTCGCTGCCATAACGAATGGTGCCGCGTGAGTATTTCTGGTTAATACGGTCTAATACATCCATCAAGGCTTTGCTGTGTTTGTTTTCATGAGGGGGTGCGCCATACAGAGTGGCCTGTTGTTGCGCTTCGGGCGTTAATTCAAATAATATAACCCCGGCCTTTTGATACGCATATCCCTGCCGAAAAATATGTTCCAGGCCGCGTAACGCCTGTTTGACCAATACGCCGCTATCCTGGGTGGGGTCATCAAAACCCAGTGTTGCGGCGTTGCTGTAATAGGCTTGAGTGGGGTCAAATCGGCTGGTTTCTATGAATACGCTGAGTGCTTGGGCCTTCAGTGCATTCGTACGGATTTTTTCTCCTGCCCGGGAGGCAAACCCCGTCACGGCGGCCTGCAGTTCAGGCAGGGTGGTTAGTTTTTCACCGAAACTTCTGGAGGTCATTATTTGTTTACGGGCGGGGGCTATGGTTTCCAGTGGTAAACAGGATATGCCGCGTAATTCCAGTATTATCCGCTCCATAACTACCCCGAATACACGCCTCATTTTTTTAGTATCAGCCTCTTTAAGCGCGGCGGCGTGTTCTATGCCCATGGCTTTGAGTTTTGATCCTAATCCTGTTGCAATGCCCCACACGTCCTCGACGGCAATGCCGGTCAGCACGTCTTCGGGCGTAGTGATGTGGTTCCAGTCGAATACTGGCCCGTGAATTCCAGCCCCCTTTTTGGCGAGTCGGTTGGCAATTTTGGCCAGGGTTTTGGTTGGGCCTATTCCTATTGATACGGGTATGCCGGTATAACGCAATACCCGGCTGACTATTTGTCTGGAATGTTCGGTTATATCCATGGGCATACTGGTGAAGTCCAGAAAACACTCGTCTATGGAGTATACCTCAATGGCCGGGGCACAATCAGCCAATACCTGCATGACCCGCCGTGACATATCGCCATATAAAGCATAATTAGACGAAAAAACCGCTACGTTTTGTTGCCGCATAAACCCGGCATATTTGAAATAAGGGGCCCCCATGGGTATACCCAGAGCTTTGGCCTCATTACTGCGAGCGATAACACAACCGTCGTTATTGGACAGCACGACGACTGGCCGCCCCCTGAGTGAGGGATTAAATACCCGTTCGCAGGAGGCATAAAAGTTATTACAATCGACCAGGGCAAACATGGGGTATGTCTCAAAGTGAGTGAATTACGTGTGCCACCACGCCCCAGATGACCAAATCCATGCTTTCAGTAATTTGGATGGGGGCGTAGTTCGGGTTTTCTGCGATAAGCCAGACCGTGTCGTCGGCATTCAGGCTTAAACGTTTGACGGTGAGTTCTCCATGAACTACAGCGATGACGATACTGCCGGTGCGGGCATCCAGTGAACGATCCACCACCATTAAATCCCCATCGTGGATGCCTGCGCCTATCATCGAATCCCCCTGGGCACGCACAAAAAACGTAGCGGCAGGTCGTTTGATGAGGTGTTCATTGAGATCAAGTGTGGCATCAATATGATCATCTGCCGGTGATGGAAAACCCGCAGCGACCCGGGAGGCGAACAGCGGCAAAGACAATGGCGTGGAACGCTCGGCTATGGCCATGAGCTGGCTGCGGTCAATGGTCTCGCTGGGCTGATTTAAGCGGTTCATGAGGGCCTGTATGGTGGGAATCAGGCTTTCCGGTACACGCAGCGGTTGGGTGGGTTCCCCATATAAACCGCCGCCGTGTTTGCGCCCGGTGCCGGGGCGAACACCCCCGCGTGAAGTAGGCTGGCTGGACATGATAACACCTGTGTTTGGGGTACGAGGTAGGCTGCGAATACTACACGCAACACCATCTAATGGGGTGCGCTGGGCATAAAAAAGGCTTGCGGCGTGGGGGACGCGGCAAGCCTTTGAAATTTGGTAGCTACGGGCAGACTTGAACTGCCGACACCCGCATTATGAATGCGGTGCTCTAACCGACTGAGCTACGTAGCCAAAAAGAACGCGGATTTTACCCGCTATGATTTTCTTAAGTCAAGACACCCAAGACACCCGCTTGATGTTCGGCAACCATTGAACGTGGGGCTTGTCTGTGCGGTTGGTTTATGTTTCTTTACCGTTTTACTCAACTGATCGGAGCTTCTCGTGAACAACCCCCTGCTAGAACACTTCACCCTCCCGCCTTTTTCTCACATCAAACCGGAACACGTAGAACCGGCTATTGATGCCGTGCTGGCCGCCAACCGTAAGGCCATCGCCGAGATGCTGAATGAGCCATGCCATTTCGACTGGGCGAATCTGGTCGAGGCTCTGGATGATCTGGATGATCTTTTAAGCCGTATCTGGTCTCCGGTGAGCCATCTGAATGCCGTGCTTAACAGCGAAGCACTTCGCAAAGCCTATAATGCCTGCCTGCCCAAACTGAGTGAATACGCCACTGAACTGGGCCAGAACGAGGCTTTGTATCAGGCGTATCAATCTCTGGCTGATGGGCCTGAATTCGACCGGCTGGATTCTGCCCAACAAAAGGTGATCGAAAATACCCTCAGGGATTTTCGCTTGTCTGGCGTCGGTTTACCCGCCGCTGAAAAAGCCCGCTACAAGGAACTGGCCACTGAATTGTCGCATCTGGCCAGCCGGTTTCAGGATAATCTGCTGGATGCCACCCAGGCGTTCAGCCGTTTGTTAACGGATGAATCACAGTTGGCGGGTTTTCCGGATTCGGCCCGTGCCGCTGCCCGGCAATTGGCCAGTGCCAAAGAACAGGAAGGCTGGTTATTCACGCTGGATTTCCCGTCTTACATCGCCGTCATGACTTATGCCGATGACCGCCAACTCAGGCAGGATTTTTATACCGCCTACGCCACTCGTGCCTCCGACCAAGGGCCTGCCGCCGGTCAGTTCGATAACACTGAAATGATGGATAACATTCTGGCTCTGCGGCATGAGCAGGCTCAGTTGCTGGGTTTTGACAATTATGCGGAACAATCCATAGCCACCAAAATGGCCCGCTCCACAAGCGAAGTGGTTGAGTTTCTGTCGGATCTCGCCCGTCGTTCTCTGCCTTATGCCCGCAAAGATTTGGACGCGCTGCGCCAGTTTGCCCGGAATGAATATGGGCTGGATGACATCGAGGCCTGGGATTTACCCTATTACTCTGAAAAACTCAGAGAAAAACTCTACGCCTTTTCTGAAGAAGAAGTGAGGGCGTATTTTCCTGCGCCTCAGGTAATACAGGGTTTATTCGCGCTGTTGGGCAAACTGTATGGCGTGGTGATTGAACCGGTACATGATGTGGATATTTGGCATCCTGAAGCGGGGTTTTATCGCATCAGCGATCAGGCCGGGCCGGTGAGGGGGTTCTTTTATCTGGATATGTATGCCCGCGCCAATAAAAGGGGAGGGGCGTGGATGGACGATTGCGTGACCCGGCGGCGGCGTAACGGAATAGTGCAATTGCCGGTGGCTTATGTGGTATGTAATTTTACCCCTCCAAACCCTGAACAACCGGCTTTACTGCGTCATGAAGAAGTGGAAACTTTATTCCATGAATTCGGCCATGCCTTGCATCATTTACTGACCCGCATGGATTATCTGGGGGTATCAGGAATACGCGGTGTCGAGTGGGATGCCGTGGAATTACCCAGCCAGTTCATGGAGAACTTTTGCTGGGAACCCGAACCCCTGGCGATGATGACGGGCCATTATGAGTCGGGGGAGGCT
>JBPCSC010000392.1:0-5636 GCA_051007495.1 Methylococcaceae bacterium
AGCCGTCTATGTGCAGCTTTATGGTGAGGTCGGCTTCAGGCAGCACACCCAGGCCACGCTCCGGCCATTCAATGAAGCTTATGGCATCGGCGGTTAGATAGTCGCTGATTCCCAGGCTGTAGAGTTCTTCCGGGTGCGCGAGGCGGTAGAGGTCAAAATGGTAGACCGTGCCCGTGGGCAGCGGATATTCCTCGACCAGGGTGAAGGTAGGGCTTTTGACCGCCCCCTGATAACCCAGCGCACGCAGATAACCCCGAACCAAAGTCGTTTTGCCAGCACCCAGATTACCCTTAAGAAACACCACGCTGCCCGGCGTAATGTGGCGGGTTAGCCGGGCGGCCATGGCCAGGGTTTCGGTTTCGTCAGCCAGACGTTGCTTCACGCATTCACCCAGTATCTCAGCGGGTTGAGTAAATCCCGCGCCATCAGCCCACGTTCGCCGGCTTCAGCCGCAGTGTCGCCGGCAGCGGCATGTAGCCTGACACCCAGTTCGGCGGCGTGATCCAGGCTCAAGTCCTGAGCGATGAGGGCGGCAATCACGCCACTGAGTACATCGCCCATCCCGCCGCTGGCCATGCCCGGATTACCGGCAGTACATACGGCGGGGATGTCGTCCGGGCCGAGTATCAAGGTGCCTGAACCCTTCAACACCACCACACCACCGTAGGTGTGCTGCAACTCCCGAATCGCCGCGTAACGGTTGCGTTGTATGTCCGGGCTGGCCATGCCCAGCAGACGGGCGGCTTCTCCGGGGTGTGGGGTAAGCACCCAGTTGTCGCGGTGCGCGGTGTGTCCACTTAGAAAATTCAGCCCGTCGGCATCCAGAACCACCGGCAGTTGGCTGCGCAGTACCTGTTCCCACAGTGAATACGCCCAGTCCGATAGCCGTAGTCCAGGCCCCAGCACCACTACGGTGGCATGACGCAGCAAGGGGGTGAGGCATTCTGCATTGCGTATTCCATGGCACATCAGTTCAGGGCAACCCAAATTCAGCAGCGGTGCGTTGGCAGGGTGGGTGGCCACACTCACCAACCCCGCTCCAACACGGGCGGCCGCCTCAGCGGCTAAACGGGCGGCTCCACTGTAGCCTTCAGCCCCACCCACAACCAGCACATGGCCGAAATCACCCTTGTGGGTATGCCGGCGACGCGGCGGCAAGCCTTGGGTCAGACGGGGTAACAAGCGGGCCGAGCGCGTGCAGTGTTGTGCTACCGCCGGCGGGATGTCCAGATCACTAAACCGTACCGTCCCGCATTGCTCCAAACCCTGGCCGGTAAACAAACCCTGCTTCAAGCCCACAAAGGTGACGGTCAGATCGGCCTTGACCGCCACGCCCATCACCGCTCCGGTGTCGGCATGCAGGCCGGACGGCACATCCACCGACACAATCTTGCCCCGAAACCGTTGAGTGGCCTGGATCAGATCGGCATAAAAACCCTCTACTGGCCGGTTAATCCCTGTGCCCAGTACGGCATCTACCAGAATCTCTGCCCCCTCAAAATGTTCAGGGATAAACTGAGCGATTGACCCGCCGCCGTCTCGATACTGCTGCATGACGGTGGCGGCATCGCCGTTCAGGGCCTCCGGTGAGGTGGCGGGATACACCCGCACATCCCAACCGGCTTGATGGGCCAGGCGAGCGATAACGTAGCCATCACCGCCGTTGTGACCGGCACCGGTGAGTACAGACAGCGTTCGGGCTTCCGGGTAGGTGTCACGAATACAATCAAAGGTGAACTGCCCGGCCCGCTGCATGAGTTCCAGCCCCGATATACCCATAAAATCCAGGGCATGCCTATCCATTTCCCTGACGGCGGCGGCGGTGAACAAAGAACTGGGTAAAGTGGGTTCGGTGATGGGATTCATGGTAAAGCACTACTGGTTTCGATAGGATTTGCAGTTTAATTCACCCGGTTGCCGTTTACAAAGAGCCACGCACTATGCCTAAAATCTACTTGAGTATAGGGAGCAACCTCAATCCCGACATCCACATACCCTCCACGCTGTGCCGACTTCGCGCCCTGTTCGGTGAACTCATCTGCTCAGGCCTGTATGAAAGCGAGCCTCTCGGTTGTTCCGGGCCACCATTCCATAATCTGGTCGTGGGTTTTGTTTCGGAATTACCACCAGACACTCTGATGGGGTGTTTAAGAGATGTGGAAAATCAGGAAGGGCGGGTCAGGGACAACCCGAAAGGCATGCCTCATACTATAGACATAGACTTGCTCCTCTACGGCGAGGCCCAACTGAATCAGGGCAAGCTGCGCGTCCCACGGGAAGACATCACCCGACATGCGTTTGTGTTGGAACCCTTGGCCGAAATCGCCGGGGATGAACGACACCCGGTTTTGGGAATCTCCTATGCCGTGCTATGGAACCGATTTGATGCGCACCCAGTCCTGCAAAAACGCATAGCAAGCCTCACGATTCAACCACCCGATTTATCCACCAACGAGAACCACCATGACCACTGAAAAACATTGTCGTCTGCTTATATTGGGATCAGGACCTGCGGGATACTCGGCGGCCGTATATGCCGCCCGCGCCAATCTGAAGCCGGTTTTGGTCACCGGCATTCAGATGGGCGGACAACTCACCACCACCACCGAAGTGGACAACTGGCCGGGCGATGCGGAGGGCGTACAAGGCCCGGAACTGATGGAGCGTATGCGTCGTCATGCCGAGCGGTTCGAGACCGAGATCCTCTTCGACCACATCCACACGGCTGATCTCACGGTGCGGCCTTTCCGTTTGAGCGGAGACTCAGCCATTTACACCGCCGATGCACTCATCATCGCCACCGGGGCTTCTGCCCGTTATCTGGGTTTGCCCTCCGAAGAAGCCTTTAAGGGCCGTGGAGTATCGGCGTGTGCCACCTGCGACGGATTCTTTTACCGCAACCAGCGGGTCGCCGTGATTGGCGGCGGCAACACCGCCGTAGAAGAAGCCCTTTATCTGGCCAATATCGCCGCCCATGTCACCGTAGTACACCGGCGGGATAGCTTCCGCGCCGAGAAAATTCTGGTCGACAAACTCCTGCAAAAACAGCAGGAAGGCCGGGTCACCATTGCCTGGCATCATGTACTGGATGAAGTGCTGGGAGTCGTCAGCGGCGTGACCTGTTTACGCATGCGCCACGCCACTGAAAACACCACCCAGGACATCGAACTGCAAGGCGTATTCATCGCCATAGGCCACACCCCCAACACCGAATTGTTCACCGGCCAACTCGACATGCAAGGCGGTTATCTGAGCATCCAGGGCGGCAGCCAGGGCAATGCCACAGCGACCAGCATCGCCGGTGTATTCGCCGCAGGCGATGTAGCGGATTCGGTATACCGGCAAGCCATCACTTCCGCCGGGGCCGGTTGTATGGCCGCACTGGATGCCGAAAAATACCTGGACGGCCTGGTTCACCCCTGATTTTGCCGACTCATCACGTCTGCAAATACCCCCCCTCCACATCAATCACAAAAAGAGAGTAACACCATGAACTACCAACGCTATATCTGCGCCGCCTGCGGTTATGTCTACGACGAAGAAAAGGGCGATCCCGATTCAGGGATTGAGCCAGGCACCTTATGGAAAGACGTACCCGAGGACTGGTACTGCCCTGAATGTGGCGTAGACAAAAATTTTTTCGAAGTGCTGGAATGACATCCTGCCCGGAAAGCGAACTTGACTGATCGCCTGCTCATTGTTGAGAGTCCCACCAAAACCCGGAAGATACAAAGCCTTCTGGGTTCTGGCTGGACGGTTGCGGCCAGCTTTGGCCACATCCGCGACTTACCCACACACGCCATGGGACTCTCCCCACCTGATTTCAAACCCCATTACGAACTACTGGAACGATCGGCCACAGCGGTCAAAAAACTCAAGGCATTGGCCGCCAAAGCCAGCCAGGTCTATCTGGCCACCGATCCCGATCGTGAAGGTGAAGCCATAGCCTGGCACATAAAAGTGGCCGTAGGGCTTAAAAATCCAGAACGAGTCACCTTCAACGAAATCACCGCCAAAGCCATACGCAAGGCACTGGACGCGCCGCGCCCCATAGACATTCATCTGGTCGCCGCCCAGGAAGCCCGCAGAGCCATGGACAGACTGGTGGGTTACATGGTCTCACCTGAACTCTGTCAGCGACTCAACGGCAAATGGTCGGCCGGGCGAGTGCAGTCACCGGCTTTGCGCCTGGTGGTTGACCGGGAACGCGAAATTGAGGCGTTTGTTCCACTGACGCACTACGGCGTTACGCTGTACTTTGATGGGCCTCAAGGAATATGGCGAGCACACTGGCTCATCAAACCCTTGTTGGCAGAAGGTCAGGAACACTGGACAGATGCCGGGTTTGCTCGACGGGTGGCCGAGTTGCGCGAGGTAATCGTCATGCAATGCAAGGACATGCAACGTCAATCCGAACCGCCCCCACCGTTCACCACGTCCAGCCTGCAACAGGCGGCTTCGGCCCGTCTGAACATGAATCCCAAAAAAACCATGGACGTGGCCCAAGCCTTATTCGAGCAAGGCCATATCAGTTACATGCGTACCGACAGCCCCAACTTATCCGATGAAGCCATGGAGTCCATACGCCAGTACGCCCAGAGTCAAAACCTGCCACTCAGCAATGCCCCCAGGCATTGGCAAGCCAAAGCCTCCGCACAAGAAGCCCATGAAGCCATACGTCCCACCCACGTCGAACGACGCGAGGCCGGTTCCACCCCCGATGAACGGGCTTTGTATCAACTGATATGGCAACGGGCCGTCGCATCGCAAATGGCGGCCGCCGTATACGATGTGCGTCAGGCGGTGCTGGACTCGGTACTCACGTTAGACGGCAACACCATACGCTTTGGAGCCAAGGGTGAAATCCTCCGGTTTGCCGGATGGTTATCCCTGACCGCAGGCGATGCCACCGACGAAGCCGATACCGAAAACCGCGACAACCCCATTCCTGAACTGGAAGTCGGCACACGACTTGTGGCCAAGGATGGCCGACTCATAGAAAAAAAGACCGAACCCCCCAGACGCTACACCCAGGCCGGTCTGGTCAAGGCACTGGAACGACTGGGCATAGGCCGCCCCTCGACCTACGCCGCAATAATGGAAGGACTGCTGCGGCGGGCTTATGTCACACTCAAAGGCAAAACCCTGCACCCCACCGACATCGGCAAAACCGTGGTCGATTTACTCAAACCCGCTTTCAGGTTTTTGCAATACGAATTCACCGCCCAAATGGAAGACAAACTGGACGACATCGCCAGGGGCGAACTCCGCTACGTGACCGTGGTCGCCGAAACCTACCAAATACTGCAAACCGAATTAAATGCCCTGAACCCCGTGGCCGGATCGACTTCCAGAAGAAACACCCGCCGCACTCCGGCCGAAGTGGACACCCAAGCCACGGCCTGCACCTGCCCAAGTTGTGATCGGCCCATGCGTCGCATCAAAGGAAGCAAAGGCTGGTTTTGGGGGTGTTCGGGTTTTCGTGAAGGCTGCACCACCACCTTGCCCGACCTGAATGGCCGGCCTGGAAAGCGGGAACCGGGCAGAACCCCCTCAAATTCCCCGTAAAACTGTCGATAGCAAAGGCTTGGTGCTCGGGCCACTGCCCACTTTCCTCCTTGCACCCAAGCCCTACG
>JBPCSC010000393.1:0-1350 GCA_051007495.1 Methylococcaceae bacterium
TTTATAAACCACTCGCTCCAACCCTATGGCGACCACGGCAAAGCGGGTAATCGTGTCTAAGTGGTATCGGTCTTTCAGGGTATCTCCATACTTTATGGCCTGGTTTTCAGCCTCGGCCAGTTTGGCGGATACCAGGGGGAGTTTCATCAGTTCTTCGGAAGATTTATCCCGAATAACTTCGCCGCTCATACCCAGGTCTTTCAGGCTTAAATACTTGAATTCAATCACCAGATCCAGCGGTTTGTATTGCCGTGCATCGGGACGAACGATAAAGCTCAAATCGGCATAACCGTGATTGACTTCTGTTTCCGATACCATCATGTAAATCAGGTCGTCGTATAACACCGTCATGAACATGACCTTGATGGCCAGTTCATTGATCCAGCGGTAATCGCGGTTGGATAAAACAGGAAGCAAACGGTTTTCTACAAATTCACAAGCGGGTTTTATATCGCCTTTTTCAAATAAGGTGGCCTTGATTCCGTTCAGTGCGTTCCTGTCATCGGAGGCTGTGACATACAAATCACGCAACTGATCGACATACAGCGAACGGGATACCAGGTTTGGAATTTTCATGACCCATTTTCCCAAGCCCAAACGGCCTGCGAGGGTGAGTATTCCGAAATAATAAAACAGTGAGATAACCGTATCCCTGTCACGCACTTTTTTGAGCATGTCCGCAACACCGAAGCGGCGGGAAATGCGTGGAATGATCAAGCCCTCTCCTTCACCCAAAGCCTCTATTAACAAGGGTTCGCCTTCCAGCAAACCGGCCAGATAAATCAAGCGGTTTCTGTCCATGCCCAGATTATCGTCCAGCATTTCTTCAGGATAGTTGTTTTGTTCCTGCAAGGCTTCCATGAAATACAGACACAGGGTGGGGTTATAAACCGTTTCCGACTCCTGCTCACAAAAGCGATAGCCATTATAGAAGGTTCGCATCATGCCCAGGGCCTCCTGCACTGACCAGGCAGTTTGCCCTGCCGAGAGTGTTTGCAATATATCGCTGACTTCATTCCCGGTAAATCCACACAAGGTATTAAACCGTGGCTTGAGATAAATATTTTTGGCAACATTATACCCGCTGGTAATATCACTCATGGCGACCGGTGATACCCCGGTAATGAATACCCGGTCAAGTCCCTGACTGGTGGCCGCTTTCACCGCCTTGAACAGGGTTCTGAATAGCCCGTCACCATATATCAGGCTCTCATACTGTTCCTGTTTCGCTACCAGGATTTCATTGGCGAAATTGTCGTATTCGTCCATGAAGAGATAGAGTTTATTTCCGGTCTCCTGAATGGCAGTCAAAAGATTGCCAAAACTGTAAATACCATCTTCAGGATTAAC
>JBPCSC010000394.1:0-1235 GCA_051007495.1 Methylococcaceae bacterium
GCGCTAATAACGAAGTGGTTTTGCCGGTTTGCCGTGGGGCATGGGGTACGAAATAACGTTCATCCTGGATGAGTTTGACCAGTTCCAGATAATCAATACGCACTAATGGGTTTATGATGTAGTGTTTATCGGCTTTACATGGCCCTGCGGTATTAAATTGTTTTTCGAGAGTCATAACGGGGAATATCCATAGATGTAAAGATGTTGTTTTATCCCAAAGGATACAGGCGGTCGGCAAATACCAGGGTTTCTATACCTACCAGCATATCGCGTCCTTCATTTAACCCGTCACCCGGGTTGATGTCTTGCACCGTCCAACTGTCGGTTTCAGTATCATGAGTTATTTTATAATCGTCGGACTCACCCGCATACCGCACATTATCCTGCCCTGAACCTCCGTCCAGGGTATCGTCTCCCGTTCCTCCATCCAGCGTATCGTCTCCATCCATTCCACTGAGGTTATCGTTGCCCGATCCGCCACTTAACAAATTACCCACCTCATTGCCTTCGATAATGTTATCCAGATCATTGCCACGACCGGTTTGAGCCATGCCTTGTAATACTAAAACCTCCAGATTATCGCCCAGTACATAATCGACTTTGCTTTCGACTGTATCCTGATCGCCATCTTTTGCGGTTTCGATAATAACATCTTCGCTGCTGCTGATTTGATAGGTATCAGAACCATCTCCGCCGACCAGGGTATCCGTTCCACCTCCGCCTAATAATGTGTCATCACCGCTGCCGCCTTCCAGCCAGTCATTGCCATTCATACCATCAAGAAGATTGTTACCGGCATTGCCGATGATGCGGTTCTGGCCCTCATTGCCGGTTCCGGTCAGGTCTTTCAGGCCGGTTAACATCAGGTTTTCGACATTACCGGGCAAGGTAAAGCTGCGCTCGCTTTGAACGGTATCTTTACCGCCCAATTTTCCAGGCGACTCAATGACCACATCGCTGAAATTGTCCACGTAGTAATAGTCATCCCCATCGCCACCCAGCATCGTGTCGATTCCCAGCCCGCCCTGCAAGGTATCATTGCCCGCGCCGCCGTCCAGGCGGTCATTATCGGCCCCGCCATCAAGATTGTCGTTTCCTGCTCCGCCCAGCAACACATCGTTGCCGGCATCGCCCGTCAGTGTGTCATTGCCCACCCCACCATCCAGGGAATCATCGCCTAGATTACCCACCAGACGATCATTCCCGCTCAAACCGCTTAGCGTATCGTTACCTGC
>JBPCSC010000395.1:0-1657 GCA_051007495.1 Methylococcaceae bacterium
ATTTCGCCCTATGGCCAGTCGGCCAAACAGGGTTTTAAAATCATTGGCCCGCCGCAAATCGTAGTAGTTCTCCAACATGCTGATGAGGAGGCTTTTACCAAAGCGGCGCGGACGCAGAAACAGTAACTGGTCACCCGCTGACTCCAGGGCAGGAATCAAACCTGTTCTGTCCTGGTAGAAGTAACTTTGCTGAATGATTTTGCCAAAATCGCTGATGCCGTAGGGGAATTTCATGGTAATGGTAAACGCAATGCTTTGAACTTTAGCCCTGCAGGGCGGTTTTTGTTGTCAAGGATATGACCAGGAATAACGTACCGAACAAGGATGAGGGTTTTATAGCGGCGACTTGAGTCGCTCCGGGACGGATGAATCCGCCCCATAACCCCGGCCACGCCATTTCCAGGCAAACCGTCTCAGTTGTACCCACCGTTGGCCAGATGCAGGCTGTACCCTGAGATCGTCACTCAAGTATGATAGTGCCAATACAGGCATTTTATCTTAACCCGTTTTTACTCTAACACATGCCACAGAAATCACCTGTTCCAGTCATAGACCTTTTTGCCGGCCCCGGCGGTTTGGGAGAAGGTTTCTCCTCACTGAGGGATGAAGAGGGCAATCCGCGTTTCCGCCTGCGGGTGTCCATCGAAAAGGATCCAGTCGCCCATAAAACCCTTTCTCTTCGCGCCCTGTTTCGGGCTTTCCCCAAAAACCAGGTTCCCGACGTTTATTATCGTTACATACGTGGCGAGATTTCACGGGACGAACTTTTTAACCACCCGGATATACCACCAGAAGCTCTCTTGGCGGCAAAGGAGGCCAGAAATGCCGAACTGGGCAAGGATTCCCCGGAAATGATTGACCAATGGATTGAAGAAGGAATCGGGAACGCAAGGGAATGGGTTTTGATTGGTGGGCCTCCCTGGACGGCAGGTATATTGTCTAATCCCATCGCACTGTAAAAAGTGCTACTCAAAAATGGCTGGACCCCGGTTGAGATCAGCGTTCTGTGCTTCTTGAATTACACATTATTCGTGTGAGATGGGAGTAAGCAATAACCCAGAAAATAATAAAAATACTAATCTTGTAATTCAAATATCACGCTCATAGGTTTGCTGCCGCTATGGCGCAAATACTTAACTAATCCCTTGTAAACAAAAGACGCTGCTTTTCCTTCAGCTAGTTTTCCTTCTCGAACGAAAAGATGGATTTTTATTCCACGTTTATTGTGTTCTATAATTTCTATGCCTTTTTTATTGCTAGGTGTTGTACTGTTCTGGCTTTGCCAGTTAAATGTTCGCTCATCAATCCAGTAATCCATATAACGATGAGCCTCACTTTGACCTTGCTTGTTCAGCGTTACCAAAAGAATATGAGCTTTTTTATCATTGAGTACAACATGCCCCACATTCCAATTGCCAGGGTTGAAAGTTTCACCAAATAGTTTAGGTATTTCTTCTCTCAACCAAGCACGGCCAATCGCCAATTCAAGTGGATCAATAATTGCCTTCAAGCGAGCCAAAGTACGCATATCATCGGCAACCGACAAATCTTCGTAATCTGGATTATTGGCTTTCAATATGTACTGACCATTAGCGATCTTGGCAATGACTCGTAATAAGTATTGACTATCGCCTGATTCATCCTGGCGCTCTATAGC
>JBPCSC010000396.1:0-3885 GCA_051007495.1 Methylococcaceae bacterium
GCCCGGGCCTGAACGGCCCTTCGCGGGCCAAGGTCGAGGAAATCTTCCAATTCGTTTTGGCGATGGAAGCCTTGGAGGACAGACCCGAAAGCCATGAATAACCGCCGAATCCAAGCCGGTTGATCGTAATCTATTCCGCTCGAACCCGAACACCCGAAACATCCCCAGGCGGTCTGGCCAAGCCAGTCCCAATCAATACGGGTTCGACCAATCGCCAAAACGCCCAATATTTGTTCAAGGGGGACTGAGTTCCATGGGGACAAGCAACTTCAACTTCCTGCAAACCGAATGGCCGGAACTCCACGCCGCCGCCTACAAAGCCGAAGCACTGGCTTATCCCGATGCCCGTACCGCCTGCTTCTATGCCCGCCGCGCCTTGGAATTGGCAGTGCATTGGCTTTACCGCCACGACGGCACGCTCAAGCTGCCCTATCAGGACCATTTAAGTGCCCTCATCCACGAACCGAGTTTCCGCGACACCGTAGGGCCGGCTCTGCACGCCAAGTTGCGCATTATCAAGGACTTGGGCAACCTGGCCGTGCATTCCACCAAACCTGTCCGCCAATACGACGCGCTGTCGGCGGTGAAGGAACTGTTCCATGTCTGCTACTGGCTGGCACGCACCTATGCCCGCACCGCCGGAGGACAACCGCCCGCAGCCCTGGTGTTTGACCAGGCCCGCTTACCGCAGACCTCCCCAGTCCCCGCGCAAACCCTGGCGCAACTGCAAAGGCTATCCGACCAACTGGCGGAAAAGGATGCCAAGCTGTCGGAACTCCTGACCGGCAAGGCCGCGCTGGACGAGGAACTGGCGAAGCTACGCGCCGAAATCACTGTGGCCAAGCAGCAGAATGCCGCACAACCCGATACCCATGATTATTCCGAAGCCGAAACCCGCAATTACTACATCGACCTGCTACTGAAAGAAGCCGGTTGGCCGCTGGACCAGGCAATGGATAGGGAATTTCGCGTCCATGGCATGCCCAACAACACCGGCGAAGGCTACGTGGATTATGTGCAATGGGGCGATAGCGGCAAGCCCTTGGGGCTGGTGGAGGCTAAGCGGACCTCGAAAAGCCCCCAGGTCGGCCAGCAACAGGCCAAGCTATACGCTGACTGCCTGGAACAGGAATATCAGCAACGCCCCATCATCTTCTACGGCAACGGCTATGAGCATTGGCTATGGGACGACGCGAGCTATCCGCCCCGCCCCGTACAGGGTTTCCTGAAAAAGGACGAACTGGAACTAACGATCCAGCGCCGCAAAACCCGCCTGTCGCTCGCCGCTGCCGAGATCAACCCGCTGATCGTCGAACGCCACTATCAAATTCGGGCCATCCGCCACATCACCGAAGGCTTCGAGCGGGATCATCTCCGCAAGGCACTGGTGGTCATGGCGACCGGCGCGGGCAAAACCCGCACCGTGATCGCCTTGGTGGATTTGCTGATGCGCTGCAACTGGGTCAAGCGGGTGCTGTTCCTGGCCGACCGGGTGGCTCTGGTGTGCCAGTCGGTGAATGCATTCAAGTCCCATCTGCCATCGGCCTCGCCCGTGAACCTCGTCACCGAGAAAACCGCAGTAGGCCGGGTATACGTCTCGACCTATCCGACCATGATGGGGCTGATCGAAGACACCCGCGACGGCCAGCGCCGGTTCGGCGTGGGGCATTTCGACCTGATCGTCATCGACGAGGCCCATCGCTCGGTGTACCAGAAATACGGGGCCATCTTCGATTATTTCGATTCCTTGCTGGTGGGCCTGACCGCCACGCCCAAGGACGAGGTAGACCGTAACACCTACAGCCTATTTGAACTGGAAACCGGCGTGCCCACCGACTACTACGATCTGGACGAGGCGGTGAAGGACGGTTTTCTGGTGCCACCGAAGGCCGTGTCGGTACCGCTCAAGTTTCAGCGTGATGGCATTTGCTACGACCAGCTTTCCGAAGAAGAAAAAGAGCAATGGGATGCCCTGGAATGGAATGAGGACGGCGATATACCGGATCGGGTGGAAGCCGAGGCGGTCAATAAATGGCTGTTCAACCAGGACACCGTGGATAAGGTGCTGGAACACCTGATGCTCCGGGGCCAGAAGGTCGCGGGCGGCGACCGCCTGGGCAAAACCATCATCTTTGCCAAGAACCAAGCCCATGCCGAATTTATCGCCAAGCGTTTTGATGCCAATTATCCACACTATAAAGGCAGTTTCGCTCGCGTCATCACCCACGCTACCCAATACGCCCAAAGCCTGATCGACGACTTCTCCCACCCGGACAAGCCCCCGCATATCGCCATTTCGGTGGATATGCTGGACACCGGCATCGACGTACCGGAAGTGGTGAACCTGCTGTTATTCAAGCTGATCCGTTCAAAAACCAAGTTCTGGCAGATGATTGGGCGCGGCACTCGGCTGTGCCCAAACCTGTTCGGGCCAGGGCAGGACAAGGCATTCTTCTACGTCTTCGATTTCTGCCAGAACCTGGAATTTTTCAGCCAGAACCCGGAAACGACGGAGGGCGGCCTGGGCGCGTCACTGGGTAAGCGGCTATTCACCACCCGTCTGGAATTGCTGGCCGAACTCGACGAGCGTCTGAAAAACCAGGTAGCGTACGCCACGGAATGGAACGAATCTGGCCTGCGCCAAGCCACCGCCGAATTGCTGCGCGGGGAAGTGGTGGCCATGAACCCCGATAACTTCATTGTCCGTCCCAAGCGCCGCCTGGTGGAGCATTACGCCGAACAGCGGGCATGGCAAAGCCTGGGTGCAGAGCAGCGTCAGGAATTGGCCGACCAAGTGGCGGGGCTGCCTTCCGCCTGGGTTGACGGCGACCAGGATGCCAAGCGGTTCGATATGCTCATGCTGAGGCTGCAACTGGCTCTGCTGCGGGCCGAACCGACGTTCACGCGCCTGCGGGATACCGTCCGCACGATCGCCGAAGCTTTGGAGGAAAAAGACAGCATTCCCATGGTTCGGGAACAGATGGCCCTGATCCAGGAAATCCAGACCGAAGCCTTTTGGCAGGACGTGACTACGCCAATACTGGAGAACACCCGCAAACGCTTGCGGGTTTTGGTGAAACTGATCGAAAAGGCCAAGCGTCAGCCGGTCTACACCAATTTCGAGGACGAGTTGGGCGAGGTCGCCCATGTGGAATTACCCGGTGTGGGTTCTGGTGCCGATTTCGAGCGATTCCGGGCCAAGGCGCGGCGTTTCCTCAAGGAGCACGAAGACCATCTGACCATTCATAAGCTCAGGCTCAATCAACCCCTCACGCCTACGGATCTGGCGGAACTGGAAAGAATTCTGTTGGAGGCCGGAATCGGCACGTCCGATGACATCGACCAGGCCAGGCAGAAAAGCGAGGGATTGGGGTTGTTTGTGCGCTCCTTGGTCGGCCTGGATCGGGAAGCCGCCAAGCAGGCGTTCGCCAGGTTTCTGTCCGACCGGACTGCCACGGCAAGTCAGATAGAGTTCATCAACATCATCGTCGAGCACCTGACCCAGCGCGGCACCATGGACGCGGCGTTGCTCTATGAATCACCCTACACGGACTTCAATCCGTTGGGGGTCGAAGGCGTATTTGGGGAAATGGCGGCTATGGAATTGATTTCGATATTGGGTGAAATCCGCCTAAGGGCGGCGGCATGAAGTATTTGTATGGTTTTATCGTACTAGCCAATGACGCAAACATTGTTTGTGTTCACCCAGGCGACAATTGGCTACAATTCCCCCATGACCATAACTCAACAACCCGATAGAAACCCGGTAAACACTCGCCAGCAGTGGCATCGTTTATTGGGGCTTATACTGGAAGACCTGTTTTATGGAAGCGCGTATAAGGTTGAAGTGGAAGTGGATGTTGCGCGGAAAAGGCAATTATTGGA
>JBPCSC010000397.1:0-1362 GCA_051007495.1 Methylococcaceae bacterium
GGCGGTGTTGGTGCGTCTGGCTCCTCTGGCCTTACGCTACTTACTGGATCGATTACCGCTGGGGTATCGCACAAAAAATTCTGGCGATACGGCCGCAGGAACTGCCTCACGCTCTACCGTAAAAACCCGTCACCTCATCATGGTGCTGGATCACCTCAGCGGCCATATTAGTGGTCGAGTCATTGCCGGGCGTTATGAAGGGCGACACCTTCACGAACTGTCTCCGACAGAACTCCAACACCTGTATACCGATTACGCCGGGCAGGACGACGAATCAGCCCGATTACTAAAGGCCTATCTGGAGAGGGTGCAGACTGGAACCGAACCGCCTGGGCATTCCACTGCGGGCGGTGGAGTCATGGCTGTGGCCGAAGCACTGGAGATTTTAGGTTTGGCGGAAGGGTGTTCGAGTGCTGAGATACAGGCGGCCCATCGTCGTCTTATACAGAAATTACATCCCGATCGAGGCGGATCCAGCTATCTGGCGGCCAAGATCAATCAAGCCAGGGATATTTTGCTGAAGCACTGTTAGGGGCGGATTGCTTCTGCACCCAGGCGTTAGGGGCAGGCGCAAGGCTGACGTGCTGGGCAAGCCGTGCTGCAAACTCGTCACGGGGAATCTCAAACGCACCTAAACTGGCCAGATGCCCGGTGTGTACCTGGCAATCAATCAAGCGATATCCCCACCCGGAAAGCTTATGGCAGGCAAACACCAGCGCGGCCTTGGACGCATCGGTGACATCATGAAACATGGATTCGCCAAAAAACACCTGACCCATGGCGACTCCGTACAATCCGCCTACCAGTGTTCCGCAGTGCCAGGTTTCAAAAGAATGAGCCAGTCCGTGTTGATGCAGGGCTTCGTAGGCGGCAATCATGTCGGCACTGATCCAGGTATTGAGACGTTGATCCCTAGGCGAGGAGCAGGCCCTGATGACGTGTGAAAAAGCCTTATCGAAGCTGAATTCAAACACGCCCCGCCGCAGTGTTTTGCCCAGACTACGAGAAACCTTTAATTGCTCAGGATAGAGTATCAGGCGGGGATCGGGCGACCACCACAATATGGGTTCGCCAGCGTTGAACCAGGGAAAAATCCCCTGTCGGTACGCATTTTCCAGGCGCGGCAATGAGAGGCAACCCCCCATGGCCAGTAGCCCGTTAGGATTTCTCGCCGCTTGGGTGACCGGCGGGAATTTCTGCTGAGGATTTAATGGATTGAGAACGGCCAACATAATGCGAATACGGCGAATTAGGCTTTGTAGGGAGAGGATTCCAGCAGACTGGCTATTTTGTGCTCTACCGCTGTGTTTTCCCGGGCCAGAAAATCAGCGATGGCTGACCGGAACATAGGATGGGCAATCC
>JBPCSC010000398.1:0-6700 GCA_051007495.1 Methylococcaceae bacterium
CTCAGACGTTCCGGCCAGTAACAGCACATTTCTGTGCTCATCAGCACGGATGATGGACTTGGGCGGCATGATGGGTTCAATGACTTTTTGCATCTCGGCAACCCCTACATAACGTAGTGGTACGGCCCGCAACTGATAGCCATTGGGCAAAGGCCGTCCGGGTATTCCCTGACGAGCACCTACTGAGCCGGCGATGGTGCTGGCTTCAGGCTCAATACGATACCGATCACCGTCCCGAATCAGTATGGCCGCATTCATTTTCAGCACCATTTCCAGGGTGGAAATCAGTTCTTCGTCATCCAGTGGACGTGCGGTTTGCAGACTGACCGTGCCGGCTACCTTGGGGCTGAGTACATAGTTAAGCTTGAGGGTATCGCCCAATATCACTTTGGAGACTTCAGCCAGATCGGCATTATCGAAATTCAGCGTGTATTTGCCCTCTTTGTGGGGCGGTGTTTCCGTAGCGTTCGCGGCTGATCCCAGTGTTGTGCCGGTAGCGGGGTAAATCTCCGGCGGCCTGATTTTATCTGCCTCCAGGGGTTCACTCTTAATGGGCGGAATATCATCCCGTAACGGGCTTGCGTCACTTTGCAGATTGGTCGGTAGCGGGGCTTTTTTCAGGGTTGCGGGCTTTAGCGATTGACAGCCGGATATTCCGAGTACCGAAAGTAAACCAAGAGCCAGCAAACCTGTTCTAGTCGTATACATCATAATATGGACGTGTATGGGTAGGGATGGGAGTAAAGAGGCCGGAAATTAAAATAAGTCATATTTTGAATATGAAGCGCAGATTCGTCTACGGTAAAGGGGTGAGCGATAGAGTATTCCGCCATTCCCTGGACTAAACTAAATGCTTATGAGCAATTAAGGTTTTGTGCGGGTTGCGATATGAATACTCAATAAAGCCGCGTTGTTTGCAGCAACCTATAATGGCCTGTGTACAGTCAGCAAAAAACCCTGTTTTACCCCGAAACCTGAAAGTCCAGGGCAGTCAGAAAACTACACCATGCCCCTGTCAATCATTGGGGGATTCCGGTTCCTCGTCTACCGATTCATCGTTGACGACATCTTCCGAGTTGTCGGTGGAATCTTCAGATTCCTCCTCGCCCGTTTCCTGTACCACCGGTTTTGGGTGGGGGGTTTGTGCGCCGCCCGGGGGTTTTGGTCTGGGTTTCAGTAATACCAGTTCCTTTTGTTCGTTGCCTTGTTGCAGGGTAACCCGATCACCCGACAAGGCAATCAGTGTCCATCCATCAAGCGCATCGTTGTGGCGTAGTCGCTTGTATTTGCCATTGGCATCCTGCATGAGGGCTATTTGCTGACGCGGGGTGAAAATAACCCCCATCAGCTTGAGTGTCAGAGGCGTGGAAACTATCGGTGTGGCCGCTTCCAGTTCTTCCACTGCGGGCGGAAGCCGATTTTCGGCAAATAAAGGATGCTCGACCGTCGCGCTAAATTCATCAAGGCTGGGTAATTCGAATCCGGGGGATTCTTCAACCGCCCCCTGGCCTTCACCGGAAGTGGCACGATGATCTGTATGAGGTGCAGCATGCAAGGAACCCGGTTGTAACCAGGCCCATTCCAGCAAGACCAATACCGACAGTATTAAAACCAGCCCTGACAGTATCAGGCTGGGCAGGTATTCACGCGACCATTTAGGCATTTTTATTCCGTCCGCATATAGCCGACCACATCAAAATCGACACTGAGTTTGAGCAAGGGCTGGAATTGTTTGGCTGCAGGATTGCGGGGCATCCGAATGGGCCTGACATTGAGATTCTGGACAAACAAAAAGGGGGTTGAGGATTCAAAATCATGCAGCACTTCGCGTATGACTTCGGTGCGACCATTCATGCGAACTTTAACCGCAACCCGGGTGAAGCGGTCTTCTTTGCGCTCAGGTATGACCTGGGTGCTGGTTAGTTCTCCACCCGCTTTGCTGACGGTCTCTTTGATTTGGGTTTGAAGGTCGGCGGAAGCCAGTGCTGCTGTGGCGCGGTTCAAATAATGTTGATCTTGCTGACCTTCCAGTTTGATTTGTTCCAGTTGATCCAGCATACGATCCTTCTCCACAGCGACTTTGCGGTAGCGTTCGAGACGAAACTGCAAATCACTGACGGTATCAGCATATTCGTGGGTCAAACCCAGTACCGGTGCAATCACGGCCAGATAAACCGTTAATAGCACAGTTGCCAACAGGCCCAGAGCCAAACCTTTGGATTTACTGATCGGCAGGTGGATTTGGGTTTTCAGTAAATCGGCCATTTAAAACCTCGCTCGCGATTTGAAAGCGTTCCAGACCACTGGCCAAATCCTTGGTCACCGGTGAAACGAAACTGGTGTTGCGGAAATAGGGAGAGGCTTCAATCAGTTCGATCAGACTGGAAGCCGAAGGCGATTGTCCTTGCATGACCACCTTATGCTCGTTGTATTGAAGGCCATTAAGCCAGGTATTTTCAGGAATGACCTGGCTTAATTCTTCCAGCAGATCGCTGACTACAGGCTCAGTCCGTTTTTTGTGTTGCAGGAATCGAGCTTCCTGTTGCAGTTTTTCTGCGTCTTGTCGCAGTTGTTCGACCTCTTTGGCCGTTTTGCTGACGCGCCTGACTTCCTGCTCCAATCCTTCTATCTGGCGATAACTGCTAAAGGCCGGTAACGCGGCCAATACAGCGATCAAAATCAAGGCGATGCTACTCAGGCTCAGGTTGATGTAGCCCGGCCAGGGATTGGGGGCGGGGCGATATTTGGCGGGCAGCAGATTGTACGTGCCTAATGAATACGAACCTTCCAGATCGACCAACGCCGGTTGCCAGCCCCAATCGGACAGATCGGCGATTAAGTCGTCAAGACGGTTGCGCGGTGTGATCCAGACCTGAGCCAGCAGTTGGCGATCCTGGGCGAGGCGGGCGCTGACTTTAGCGTCAAAATATACTTGGTCACTTTTGAACGGGGTCAGTCTGTCCATCTCAAAACCGACGACCTGAAGCAGATTTTCCTCGGCAGCCAAAGGCAGTTTGAGTGTGCGGGTCAGACCTTGGTTGGCCCTAAGACGCAACACCGGTATGGCTTCGAGTAGTTCCGGGTATTCGCTGAGTAATTTATCCCGAAGCTGGCTTCCGGCTTCATCCAGGCTGAAACGAGCCAGAAAGTGGTGTCCGGTTTCATCCTGGTGGTAAGCGGCGACATCGTCACCCTCAGGTATCAGGATCAGATACCGGGCGGTCGTTCCTAGCCAGGTTCGGATACGCATGGGTATCAGAAAAGCCAGTTCGCTCCACCACCAGCGGAAAAAATTGCTGAAATCCAGGCTGATCTCTGTATCGAGTTTTAACATGCACCGTGTCAGGTTTGTGGGGTTGGTTTCATTCTGCGTCTGCATGGCCCAAAGGCAGACGGCCCAAGCCATGGAGAGGCTGTCTATAAATGGGCTAATCCACCAGGGTTTTCCAGGTGAGATAGCCGAATGGGCTGCTGCCGATGCCGTTTTCCCGACGGATTACGGTCTGGATACCGTAACGAAACCCATCGGGAAACCGTATCAGGGAAAAAACCGTATACGCCGAGTCGGCGGCTGCATGAAAGCGTATTCCCTGCAAGACCGGGAATGTGGCCGGTAGTCCTGCCTGTTTTTGGGTCAGGTAGGTGTCGACCAGGCTTTCGTTACCACCTGCCAACGCCAATAGCACTTCCCGTGAGGCTTTGGCCGGGTTGATGCCGTCCTGGGGTGAATACAAGGTCAGGAATGGTTCGAGGCGATGGTAGAGTTCGGGGTTCATGCCCAGCACTTCAGCGAGTTCTTCATAAACATAAAACACCCGGTTTTTAGGCATGACCTGTAAGCCGGCAGCCCGATAATCGTCGGATTCTGCTCCATGCAAATGCTTAAGCTCGTCAGGGTCACGCCAATCCAGGATGGTGTCGGTTAGTTGAGTAGCCCGATCCAGATCACCAATTACGATACCCAAAAGGGTGCGCAAGCTCAATTCTTGTGCGCTGTTCAGATCAATCTTGCCCGCTTCGTCGTACAGTTGTAGCTCAATCTCGGCCTCACCCAGTGTTATTCGGTAGGTTCTACCATCGGCGATCCAGCGTTTCTGCGCATCCGGCACACTTAGCATCAACATGGCGTAGTGCACGCCACCCTCGGCCAGAGCGGTCGCCCGAGCAAGGGTGCGAGCGTGCACCACAAGGCCCGATTCCCGTTGGGTGGACAGTGCAAAACTGCCTGCCATTAAGGTCATGAGCGCAATCACCCATAACACCAGAACGAGTGCTACACCGGCTTGCCTGTTGTTGCTGGGGGAGAGTTCTTGTGTGTGACGCATGCCAGTTCAGCGTATCCGCAAGATTTTGGGGGCAATCAGCAGAGCGGGCCAGGCTGCGCCGGTGGCGGGACTCAACTCAATACGAACTAAAGCCGGCATAGTGTTTTGTAGCCATTCGTCTTCCCACTCGACTGGCTCAGCACCGTTTTGTGGGTGTGGCAGTGTTCTGGCCAGATAGGATATTTTCAAATAGGCCATGTCATCCAAAATTTCCAGATCGTCAATAGGTTCGACTTCAGGCGGGGGGGCTTCCTGCATGAGGCCGGGACGGTGTGCCGGTGGGCTGATGTAAGGCAGCATGGCCAAACGCAGAGACTGACGCTGCTCTTCTTCTGCCACATACAGGCGAAACCGGTACAGTCCGCCGGTTTTGACCTGGGCCGGCAAAGGGGCGACATACTCCAGAAAATCACTGCCCCCCTGGAACAGATATTCATTTCGGCCTTTGGCACTCATTCCGGTTACCGGTAAGGCGGCCTCTATGTGATGGCGCAGAAAATGATGCAGGGTGTTTAGACGTTCCGATTGCGCCATGCGGTTTTCTCCGGCATCCCAACTGGCCGCGCCTATCCGAAGACTGCCCATCAGCACCAGCATCATTAGGCCTAACAGGCTGGTTGCGATCAGAATTTCCAGCAGGGTGAATCCGACTTGTGGCTTGTTTTTGATCATGCCGTACATTAGCGGAAAGGCACTCGGGTGGGGTGGTTTGTGCCGCCTGACTTCAGCGTGCGTAGTGTTTGTAGCTCAATGTGGCGCGGTTCGTCTTCATCACCCCACTCTACCGTCAGTTCCAGCCAGTAGGGTTGTATCGGAGGGGGAACGGCCGCATCGGTGACCAACAGTTCGGGGCTAACCGGGTAGGGTGTGACCCGCAACCGCCAGTGATAGCTTTGGTTCAGATCGCCTTCAGTTTCACCTTCTTCCAGTGGGGTTTCCACCCCGGCGGCGGCCAGCAGGGATTCGGCGATAGACAAAGCCCGTGTGTATTCGTCGATCGTTTGCGCGGTGCGGGTTCCGCCACCGAAAATTCGCAGCAGCACACCTAAGGTTAGGGCCAGCACAGCAAAAGCGACCAGAATTTCCAGCAGAGAAAATCCCGCCTGGCGGGAGTTAGTCTTCACGCATCAATACCTCGCCAGTCAGCCAGTTGACGGTTACTTCGCGCACCACGCCATTTCCTCGCAATGTCACCCGACCACCCGTGGAAGAGCCATCGGGGAAAAAGCGGATACGGCCTGTGCCTTCATCTACCGTTTCGGATTCGGCTGTGTACAAGCCCAAACCGACACTGCCTGGAAGGGGGTAGGTTTTTTTGCGTCCGCTGACCCGATACCAGTGCTCATCCACAGCCAGTTCGAACTCGGCACTGCGTCCGCGCACCATGGCTTGACCTCGAACAAAACGCAGGGCAGATGCCACGTCACGACTCGCAGAATAAAGCTGGGCGCGGGTGAGCAAAGGGCCGAGGTTGGGCAGTACCAAGGTCATCAACCCGGCGGCCAGTGCCAGCACCAGCATCATTTCCATCAGGGTGAAGCCACCGGTGCGATGCGGGATTTGGGGCTTGGGAGAGGCGTAGCGCACGGCCATGCTTAACCGCAGTTCAGGCATCACTCCCAGCTTTTAATGTCCTGATCTTCACCGTCTCCACCCTCCGAACCGTCGGCACCCAGGCTGTAAAGGTCAAACTTGCCGTGTTCACCCGGAGACGTGTAGCGGTAGGGGTTGTTCCAGGGATCCAGCGGAACTTTTTTCTTGCGGAGATAAGGCCCGTTCCAGATGCGGGCGTTTGAGGGCTGTTCAATGAGTGCGGTCAGTCCTTCTTCCGTGGCCGGGTAGCGACCTACGTCCAGGCGATACATATCCATGGCTGAGACCAGTTCCTCTACCTGAAGACGAGCGGTTTTAACCTTGGACTCACCCAAGTGCTTGATGACCTGTGGGCCTACCAGACCCGCTAAAAGACCGATAATGGCGAGTACGACCAGGAGTTCTATCAGGGTAAAACCCGTTTGGCCACGGAATGTACGGTGTTGTTTATTCATGGATGAATCAAATGAGTGGATGTGGGAAGTGGTTTAACGCGAACGACCATGCGCCACAAAGAGAGCGGCTATCTGCGGGGTGATGGCCGCCCAACATGAATCAGAAAGCCAAATCATTGACGCTGAGTATGGCCATCAGAATGGAGATGATGATGCCGGCTATCAATATGCCTAAACCAACAATCAGTATCGGTTCAAGCAAGGCCAGTAACCGCTGTATGGAGGTTTTGATTTCCTTGTCATAGGTGCTGGCTACCCGGTCGAGCATTTCCGCCAGATGGCCGGATTCTTCCCCGAGTTTGATCATTTGCATGGCCAGGGTGGGGA
>JBPCSC010000399.1:0-2835 GCA_051007495.1 Methylococcaceae bacterium
GAATGGTGGTTCCTGAAATAATGGTAACTACTCCCCCCCAAAAACGATGCGGAGCGCCTGAAAAGGATTGATCGACTGTAGCTGCTTGGTTTTCCAGATGGATCGAAGGATGCAAAAGTGTTCCGCACCGCCGAAGGCGCGAAAACCGCCGACGACTTTCAGCTTGACCTTGACTGGCCGCACCAGGCGTTCGGCCAGGTTATTGTCGAACGGGACTTGGAAATCACGCAGACGCCGCAGCAGATGGGTTGCCGGTTCTTGTTTCTGTCTGCCATTTCGCCCCGCTGCCCTGCTTTGTTCGGGGAAGACCATCAGGCCTCGGGCGACCCGGTCAAGGCCTCTGCCGCCTGCCCGATCCACTTCTGAATCGACCCTTCCGAAGGCTGTACGCCGTATTGATCCGCCAGGATTTCCGCAGTCCGCGTCAATGACACGAAGTGTCCGTTGACCCAGCCCACCGCATACGCTTACAAGCGCGAACCGTAGCTCACAAGCGCATCCTTTTCGGCATGGCTCATCGCATTCAATTCAGATTGGCTGGGGCGGTTTAGGGTACTCATGGGGATAGGCAAACAGAAAATTGGGGGTGAGTAGTTACGTTCAATGTACCCTGGTTTATGTGTGTCCTTTGGATGCTTCCAGGCGAAAACCGTACAAATCAATCCTTCACCTCGAACCGCAGAAAATCGGTAAGCCGCCGCGATTCATTGACTTCATCGTGAGGTACCAGCAAGTACTTCCACGGCTTGCCGCCGACGCTCGCAGTGAAATCCGATGCGTGCTTGCACCACTGCATAGCGGCAGCGGCTTTGGCCTGTACCTCTTGCGTGTTGATATCGCCACGCGCCTTGGTTTCCACCATGAAGATCGTCGAGTCAGTTTCAGCCACAAAGTCAGGGATGTATTCCGGCTGCTCGGGTCCTAGTTTGTAGTAAATCCGGAACTGTCCTTTGGCGGGCTTGAGCCACTTCAATGCGTCCCGTTCGAGGATGACCGCAAAACGCCGCTCCGTATCGGAGTCGAATTTCTGCAACGGGTACAGACAGCGGGAAAAACCGCCGAACAGCATTTGTTTGATACGGCTGGTCTCGGCCACGATTTCGCGTAAATGCTGTGCCGTCTGGCCTGCCGTAACGGTGTAGTGGCAAGGCTTGAGTTCGGTGAAGCCGCGACTGACCCGCACTTCGTATTCGGTCGCCTGCTCCCAGAAGTGCGCCATCATCTGCGCATGAATTTCATGTGCAATCAAACGCCGATCCCGATCCAGCACGCTGATCGCTTGATCCACTGTCAGGTAGCTTTGCAGGTGCTGCACCATTTGGCCTGCAAGGTCGTAGAGCAAATTGGCATGGGTGAAGTAGTCGATGTCGTCGAAATCCACCAAGGCATGAACGATGTAGTCTTCGGGGCGTTGCTCCTTGACACCGATTTCGGCTGCCAGTGTGTCCTGCTCGTTGGTGTGCAGGTTGTGAATCACGATTTCACGCTCGCCGGGCTGAAGGTGAAGCTGGTTCACATCCAGCGTAAACGGATGAAAGCCCGTGGTGACTTCACCCGTCGGCACCACCGCGATACGCGGGATATCAATGGTTTGCTGCACCACGATCTTGGTCGCCTTCGCCACTACGGCGGACAGATCCAATGCAGGTGTAGCTTCATCCAAGCCCGCCAGCAGATTGCCCGTTGTTCCAACGACAGGCTTCAGGCGTTCGGCCACTTCCGCCACAATGGCTTTCTGCACCTCGGGTGCCAGCAGCGTGCCGCTGGTCGGCACCAGATCGCACTTGGCTTCGTACTTGTTGATTACCTCGACCAACACGCGTGCGGCCTGTTTCTCGGCCTCGGTGCTAAACACTGGCGCAGGTGTGGGTGCAGTCGGCGACGGCATGGCACTGCTACCAGCGGTACCGTTTCCGGCGGCAGGAGAAACTACAGCGGTCTCCGTCAACCCCAGCCGTGCCATCGTGTTGGAGCCAACCTGTACGCTCACCTTCTTGTCATCCGCAGAAGGTGCATCAAGGATGATCTGCTTCAGGCGAATCGGCGAATCGCCACGGTTGGCTTCGTCGATGATCTCCTGAAACTTGTCATGGGCCACGATGTTCAGCCGATCCACTGCTGCCACACCGGTGCGCTTGCCGTAGGGCAGTCGCAGGCCGCGACCGATGCTCTGCTCGATCAGGGTGCGGGCATTGGCCGCCCGCAGGGGCACGATGGTGTAGAGGTTGGTCACGTCCCAACCTTCCTTGAGCATATTGACGTGGATGACGATTTCGGTCGGTTCATCCACGCTCTCTACGGCGAGGAGGCGCGTAATCATCTCTTCCTCTTCCGCGCCGGTGCGGCTGGAATCGACCTGAATCACCTTGCCCGCATACCGGCCCTCATAGAAGGCATCAGATTCGATCAAGCCTTTGAGTTGCGCTGCGTGTGTGGTGTCACGTGCAATCACCAGCATGAAGGGCTTGACCACCTGCACACCGTTTTCGCGGGCGTAGGTCAGCAGTTCCACCTTGGTGGTTTCGTGCAGTCGCACACCGTCTTCCAGCTTGATCTTCTCAACGTCTTCCGGCGTATGTGCCGAGGCCGAGAAGTGGCGCTGGGTCACTACGGCAGGCTCCTTGACGAAGCCATCTTCCATTGCCCGCGCCAGCGGGTAGTCCATCACCACATTCTTGAACGGCACCGGCCCCTTGGTGGATTCCACGAACGGGGTAGCCGTCACCTCCAGACCGAACAGCGGCTTGAGTTCGTTGATCGCACGCATTCCCGCTTGCGCACGGTAGCGGTGCGATTCGTCCATCAGCAGTACCAGATCAGACAGATTGGCCAGAT
>JBPCSC010000400.1:0-2293 GCA_051007495.1 Methylococcaceae bacterium
GGTTTCCCCGTCCGGTCGGATACGTTACGGTTGCCCTCATGGGCAACCACGGGGATCACACTCAAAACAAGACACGAAATACCATGACAGAACAGCAAGACATACAAAGGTCTTTAGGTGACGTGGCTGCACGGCAACTTGCCAATGCCACCAAGACGGTTCCACAACTGACCACCATCACACCCCGATGGCTGGTGCATCTTTTGCCGTGGGTTGGGGTGGAAGCCGGTATCTACCGACTCAACCGGGTCAAGGATGCGTCCAGGGTATTAACCACCTGCTCGCAACGGGATGAGCGAGACCTGCCGGAAACCTTTGTGGACTACGACGAAAATCCCAGAGAGTATTTTCTGAGTGCCGTCACGACGGTGGTCGATATTCATACCCGAATATCCGATTTGTACAGCAGCCCACACGACCAGATGAAGGAACAACTACGCCTCACCATAGAAACCATCAAGGAACGGCAGGAAAATGAGCTGATTAACAATACCGAGTACGGCTTGCTCAACAATGTCGATCCATCCCAGCGATTGTCCACTCTGGATGGGCCACCCACCCCGGATGATCTGGATGAACTGATTACCAAGGTCTGGAAGGAACCGGCTTTCTTTCTGGCGCACCCCAAGGCAATTGCCGCCTTTGGCCGGGAATGCACCCGTAGGGGTGTTCCGCCACCTACTGCCCATCTGTTTGGGTCACCGTTTCTGACCTGGCGAGGCGTTCCGCTGATCCCCTGCGACAAGGTGGGTATTGATGCCTCAGGCAAAACCAGCATTTTGTTGCTGCGTACCGGTGAGAGCCGTCAGGGTGTGGTCGGGCTTTATCAGCCAGGCTTGTCCGGTGAACACGGCATGGGCTTGTCGGTGAAATTCATGGGCATCAGCCGTAAGGCCATCGCTTCTTACCTGGTATCGCTGTATTGCTCATTGGCCGTTCTAACTGAAGATGCTCTGGCCGTACTCGAAAACGTTGATGTGAGCAAATACCATGACTATCAGCCTCGATACAAGTAAGCGGGGTGAACCCTCGGCGCATGAGGCTTTTGCTGCGCCCGACGACACGGCCCTGCTGACCCGGTTGGCCAACGAGTTGTTTCAGGCCATGCCTTCCTGGATAAACGAGAAGGCCGGTGCTGATCAACCCCGACTGGACACGCCAGCACTGCGTGATCGCCCTGAACCCGCAGCGATTGATCCATCAGGCTCTGAATGGGGGTATGTTCCCGAACAGGCGGTGGACTCCAGCCGGTTCGAGTCGTCGTATCTCCATACAGCCGCACCCTCCTTGCCCGCGATTCATTACTTTCTGGATGAAATCAATCAGGTGTTCGCGACTCAAGGTCGGGAAAAGGACATTCGTTCATCGCCGGTCGCATCGGCTCATCCGCCCTTCGACGTGGCGAACATACGCAAGGACTTCCCCATCCTGAGCGAGCAGATCAGGGGAAAGCCGCTGATCTGGCTGGACAATGCCGCGACGACCCAGAAGCCACAGGCTGTAATAGACCGACTGGCCCATTTCTACGCACACGAAAACTCGAACATCCACCGGGCGGCCCATGACCTGGCGGCTCGAGCCACCGATGCGTATGAGTCGGCACGGGATACGGTTGCCCGTTTTCTGAATGCAGGTTCCAGCGATGAAATCATCTTTGTGCGCGGTACCACAGAGGGCATCAATCTGGTGGCCCAGAGTTGGGGACGTCGCCATATCGGCCCGGGTGATGAAATCGTCATTACCTGGCTGGAGCACCACGCCAATATCGTTCCCTGGCAGCAATTGTGTGCCGCTACGGGAGCCAGGCTCCGGGTGGCTCCCGTGGACGAATCCGGCCAGATTCTCCTCGACGAGTATGAACGCCTGTTCAATGACCGAACCAGGCTTGCGGCTTTTTCACACGTCTCGAATGCTTTGGGTACGGTGACACCGGCCCGGGAAATGATCGAGATTGCCCACAGACACGGTGTCAAGGTGCTGCTTGACGGTGCTCAGGCGGTTTCCCATTTGCGTACCGATGTGCAGTCGCTGGACTGCGACTGGTATGTGTTTTCCGGCCACAAGGTGTTTGGGCCTACCGGAATCGGGGTGGTATACGGCAAGCGGGAAATCCTGGAAAACACCCCACCCTGGCAGGGTGGGGGCAACCTGATTCGTGACGTAACCTTTGAGAAAACCGTGTATCACGGTGCGCCCGGTCGCTTTGAAGCTGGAACCGGGAACATCGCCGATGCGGTGGGTTTGGGAGCGGCCTTGGAGTATGTTCAGCGCATTGGTCTGGAAAACATACACC
>JBPCSC010000401.1:0-4813 GCA_051007495.1 Methylococcaceae bacterium
AGCTGGGAACGCGCCACAACCCAAAACATCCTGATGAGCAAAATAAAAATCTGCTCGCTCAACTTCATGCGCGGACGTACTTTTTTGAACCGGTACATCATCCTGGACGAAGCCCAAAACCTCACCTCCAAACAGATGAAAGCCCTGGTCACCCGGGCCGGGCCAGGCACCAAAATCGTCTGTCTGGGCAACGTGGCCCAGATTGATACCCCTTACCTGACCCCCACCGGTTCCGGTTTGACTTATGTCGTGGATCGCTTCCGCGACTGGCCGCACGCCGCCCATATCACCCTTAAACGGGGTGAACGCTCACGTCTGGCCGATTTTGCCTCGGAAGCCTTATAAGGCTGCCGCACGGTTCGGTTCATTACCACCCTCGTTACCCATCCACTCACCACCCAACTGGCCTCATGAACGTATTACCGGAGTCCCTGCCCGTCAATCACAATCCCTATAACACCGATGATCTCCGCATCACGGCCATGAAGGAAGTCATTCCACCCAGTGAATTGCACGAAGAATTTCCCATCAATCAATCCGCTGCCCAAACCACCCTGGAAGCGCGAATAAACATCCACAATCTGCTACACGGTCGGGATGATCGCTTGTTGGTCATCATGGGCCCGTGTTCCATCCACGACCCCACCGCCGCTACGGAATACGCCGAACGCCTGCTGGAACAAAAACATCGCTGGGCAAATGACCTGGTGATCGTGATGCGGGTGTATTTTGAAAAACCCAGAACGACCGTGGGCTGGAAAGGGCTGATTAACGATCCCGACCTGGATGAAAGTTTCAACATCAACAAAGGCTTGCGACTGGCTCGCAAGCTATTGCTGGAGGTCAACCAGCGTGGTATGCCTTCAGCCACCGAGTATCTGGATCTCATCACGCCTCAGTATGTCTCCGACCTGATCGCCTGGGGGGCCATAGGGGCCAGAACCACCGAAAGCCAGGTACACCGGGAATTGGCCTCAGGATTATCCTGCCCGGTGGGCTTCAAGAACGGCACCGATGGCGGAGTAAAAGTCGCCATAGATGCCATAGGTGCAGCCCGAAGACCGCATCATTTTCTGTCGCTGACCAAAGCCGGACATTCGGCCATCTTCTCCACCACCGGCAACGAAGACAGCCACATCATACTGAGGGGCGGTAAAGATAAAACCAATTACGACAAAGACAGCGTAGCCGCTGTGGCCAAAGCCCTGGTTGAAGCCGGCTTTCCGCCCAACATCATGGTCGATTTCAGCCATGCCAACTGCCAGAAGCAATACCTCAGGCAAATGCAGGTGGCCGAAGACGTAGCCAGCCAGATCGCTGGCGGCGACCGTCGCCTGTTTGGCGTCATGGTGGAAAGCCATCTCTATCCTGGCCACCAAACCCTCAAACCGAATGAGCCTCCGGCCTACGGTTTAAGCGTCACCGACCCTTGCCTGGGTTGGGATGACAGCGTCACGGTGCTGGAAATCCTGGCCGCTGCCGTACGCACCCGTCGTCTCAACGTTTGACCCCCACATCCACAATCCAATACTGGCCTGTTCTTGAGGCCTGGAGGTTTTATTACCATGAAAATCATCGTCAATGGCGAATCCCGCCTCGTAGCAGAAACCTGCCTGCTGGCTGAACTGATCGCCGAACTGGGCCTGACCCAAACCCGAATCGCGGTCGAACACAATCAGGACATCGTGTCCCGCAGTGCGTACAGCCAAACCCGATTAAACGAAGGCGATCGGCTGGAAATCGTCAAAGCCATAGGCGGTGGCGAAGATGACTCCTGGCATGTAGCCGGGCGGCGTTTTCAGTCTCGCCTGTTAGTGGGAACCGGCAAATACCGCGACCTGGAACAAACCCGTGTGGCCATAGCCGCCTCTGGAGCCGAGATCGTCACCGTAGCCATACGCCGGACCAACATCGGCCAGAACCCCGGCGAACCCAATCTGCTGGATGTCATTTCACCGGATCGCTACACCATACTCCCCAACACCGCCGGGTGTTACACCGCAGAAGAGGCCTTGCGTACCTGTAGGCTGGCGCGGGAACTACTCGATGACCACCGTTTGGTCAAACTGGAAGTGTTGGGTGATCCCAAAACCCTGTACCCAGACGTACTCGCCACACTCGAAGCCGCTAAAACGCTGGTTGCAGAAGGGTTTGAAGTGATGGTGTACACCACCGATGACCCGGTCATGGCCAAGCGACTGGAAGAAGTGGGCTGTGTGGCGGTCATGCCGCTGGCCGCACCGATTGGATCAGGACTGGGCATACGCAATCCCTACAACATACTCACCATCATTGAGAACGCCAAAATTCCCATACTGGTTGATGCCGGTGTCGGCACGGCCTCAGATGCCGCCATCGCCATGGAACTGGGCTGTGACGGGGTGCTGATGAATACCGCCATTGCCGAAGCTAAAAGACCTGAACTCATGGCCTCCGCCATGAAAAAAGCCATAGAAGCCGGTCGGGAAGCGTTCCTGGCCGGCCGTATGCCGAGACGCCGCTACGCCTCGGCTTCTTCACCCGAATCCGGATTATTTTTCTGACCCTCATGGCCAAAGTCGACAATAAAGCCGCATCCCCACTGGCCGAGGATTTGGCCGTGACCGTCATGAAAGGCCTAAGGGAATCCGCGTTTCTATTCCATGTGGGTATTTCGCTGTTTCTGCTGGTGGCTTTGATGACGTTCAATCCGGGTGATCCGGGCTGGTCTCACAGTGGCGGAAACCAGCCCATCATCAATGCGGCCGGTCGACCGGGTGCCTGGCTGGCTGATTTTCTGTTATCCCTGTTTGGTGTTACGGCCTATCTGTTTCCTTTTTTGGTGTCGGGGTATGCCTATACCCTGTTCAAAGACAAAATAAACCGAGACAACACAGCGGGGTTGCCGTTTTATCTGCGCTGGCTGGGTTTTGGTATGGCGGTGACGGCGGGTGCTGCCCTGGTTGACATGTATCAGCCCAGATTTCCCATCAGCCTGCCGGAAACCAGCGGCGGCATTTTAGGGCAGGAAACCGCCGACCTCCTGGCGGCTGATTTGGGCGGAACCGGCACCACAATCATACTCATTGTGGGTTTTCTGGTGGGTGTGTCGCTGCATACCCGCTTGTCCTGGCTGGCCGTAGTCGACGGGATGGGCCGATTCGCCATGCAATCGGTCAATCTGCTATTCAGCCCCTTCGCTGCCACACTCGAAGCCAAAACTAAAGAAAAGCCCAGCCCAAAAACAGACGCAGAACCCGCCACATCCATGGCGCAGGAAAAAAAGGAGCGCGTCTCCGTAACCCGCCCCCCTGAAACCAAACCGCACATCGTGCCGCCTGCACCTGCGGTCAAAACGCCCGTTCACACGCCTGAACCCACCGCCAAACGGCACACTTCGGTGTTGCCATCGGCGTTACCGAATGAAGGCCAGCTTCCTCCTCTGGAACTGCTCAACGATCAGGCTCCCAAGGTCAAAGCCTATTCTGACGAGGCACTGGAGCAAATGTCAGAACTGGTTGAATCCATACTGGCGGATTTCGGCGTACAGGTTCGAGTGACTGAAGTCCACCCAGGTCCGGTTATCACTCGTTTCGAGGTACAACCCTCACCGGGCGTAAAAGCCAGTCGCATCACCGGTCTGGCCCGTGATCTGGCCCGCGCCCTATCCGTCACCAGTGTAAGGGTGGTGGAAATCATCCCCGGCAAAACAGTGATCGGCCTGGAAATCCCCAACGAAGAACGAGAGATGGTGCTGCTGCATTCGGTGATTGCTTCAGATGTCTATCAGCAGATGGCCAGTCCTCTGACCATGGTACTGGGCAAGGACATAGGAGGAGGTGCAGTCGTGGCCAATCTGGCGCGTATGCCGCATCTACTGGTGGCGGGTACCACAGGTTCGGGCAAATCGGTGGCGGTTAACGTGATGATACTCAGCATGCTCTACAAGGCTAGACCGGATGAAGTCAGGCTCATCATGATTGACCCCAAGATGCTGGAGCTATCCATTTACGAAGGCATACCCCACCTGCTAACACCGGTGGTTACCGACATGAAAGAAGCCGCCAACGCACTGCGCTGGTGTGTCGCCGAGATGGAGCGGCGCTACAAGCTGATGTCAATGGTGGGAGTCAGAAACCTGCACGGCTACAACCAGAAAATTGCCGAAGCAAAAGCCTCGGGCCAGGCACTCACCGACCCGCTCGCGCCGGGCGGAATTGGTGCTGAAAATGTCGGCCCGCCTGAACTCAGCCCTCTGCCTTACATTGTCATCGTGATAGACGAACTGGCCGACATGATGATGATCGTCGGTAAAAAGGTAGAAGAACTTATTGCCCGTCTGGCCCAAAAAGCCCGGGCGGCGGGTTTGCATTTAATCCTGGCCACGCAACGGCCTTCGGTTGATGTGCTGACGGGGCTCATCAAGGCCAATATTCCCACTCGCATCTCCTTCCAGGTATCCTCACGCATAGACTCCCGCACCATCATCGACCAAGGCGGGGCCGAGGCTTTGCTGGGCAATGGTGACATGCTGTACTTGCCATCCGGTTCCGGCCTGCCCATGCGGGCACACGGCGCGTTCGTATCCGACCAGGAAGTTCATCACGTAGTGGAATTTCTAAAAACCACAGGTCATAGCCAATACATTGAGGAAATCACCCGCTTCACTGAAGAAGCCAGTGACGTGGCCAGTGGCAAATACAGTGGTGGGGGCAGCGGCGCAGAGGGCGGTGAAGACACTGACGCCTTATACAATGAAGCGGTCAGATTTGTGGTGGAATCCCGCAAAGCCTCCATCTCCAGCGTGCAACGACGCTTCAAAGTAGGCTATAAC
>JBPCSC010000402.1:0-1043 GCA_051007495.1 Methylococcaceae bacterium
CCGTAGGGGTAGTATTCGAGCATGATGAAAACATACCTTCGCTGGCGGTTATTGATCCCGAGGGTTATCCCATCAGCCTGATACTCCGCGCCGATTTCATGAACATACTGGCCAGCCGTTATGGCAGAGAACTGTTTGCCCGCAAACCCATCAGTGAATTCATCAAGCGCAAAGCCCTTATAATGGATCACGAAACCCGCCTGGAAGAGGTCAGCCGGAGTATTACCAATTCCAGCGACTATTATACCGAGGAATTTATAATTACCTCACAAGGCATAGCCATAGGCAAGGCTTTACTGCTGGATCTCCTGAGTGCCATTACCGATTTGCAAATTACCAGAGCCCGATATGCCAATCCCTTGACATTGTTACCGGGCAATGTCGTCATACAGCAAAAAATGGATGAACTGGTACAGGCCCGCGAACCCTTTATAGTAGCTTATTGTGATCTGGACAACTTCAAGGCTTATAACGATGTTTATGGATATTTAAGAGGAGATGAACTCATCCGCCTGACCGGGCGACTACTGGGTGAAGTCTGCGATGACCATTTCGACTTTATAGGACATATCGGGGGCGACGATTTCATTGTATTGTTCAAGAGCCAGGACTGGCGAGAACGCTGTGATAATCTGCTCTCGAAAATGGAGCAAATTATCCCGAATTATTATTCCGATGCCGACAAACTCAGAGGCGGGATTGTTACTGTGGATCGATACGGGGCCACCCGGGAATTTCCATTTGTTTCCCTGTCCATAGGTGCTCTGGCCATAGATAAAAATTACGAACAAATCAATATGGACAGCATTGCCGAAACGGCAACCGATGCCAAGAAATCAGCCAAGAAAACCCCAGGCAATTCTTTTTATCTGGTTAAAAATACCTGATCCACCTGTCCGCAAAACCGGTTCAGGCCAAAGACTGGCCGGTTTCCTGCATTTAATACTAACAACAATAAGCAGATTTCCCTGAATGTCCACACAAGCCTTGATATTGATCATCGACGACTGCCCGGAAAATATAGAAGTACTGGGTGAGTATCT
>JBPCSC010000403.1:0-8013 GCA_051007495.1 Methylococcaceae bacterium
GAGCAAATTCACGCTCCAGATCTTTTTTAGCTTTATCTGCCTGAGGGGCTTTCTCCAGCAGACGGGCTACATTAACAAACCCGACCTTATTTTCAGCCGTATGGGCATTCATGCTGAACAGCAGCGCGGTCATCGTTAAAACCAGTGTTTTTTTGAGCATATCAATTTCTCGGACTAAAAATGGAACAAACCAGTACAATTTGTATACTGTGTAACTGAATATCAAATGTCTTCCCTGACGATTTCCCGACCAAACGGGTTAAATCATGTTCCTTTGTTTCAGAATCCCGAACCAAACGAGAACTGGAAATACTGAACCTTATCGTTACTGGTGGCGTTTACAGGTTGGGCAACACTGAACACCAAAGCACCAAAGGGTGATAACCAGCGCGCCGAAAGGCCGGTGGAATAGCGGAGACCTCCAATGTCAAAGTCCCGCTTGAACACATTGCCTGCATCCATGAAAGCACCCAATCGTACGGTTTTGCTTTCTTCAAGAAATGGAACCGGGAAAAATATTTCTGCTGTCCCGGCTATTTTGCTGGCTCCACCAAAGGGCAGGTTTTTGCTGTCGCGTGGTCCCAGGGTATTGGGCTGAAAGCCTCGCACCGATTGCGGCCCACCGGCAAAATAGTTTTCAAAGAAAGGTAATTCCTGAGTTTTGTTATAGCCATCGCCATACGCCACTTCACCTTCAATGTGGAAGGTCAGATCGCGGGCTATGGGGAAATACTGCTGCAACTTGAGGCTGGCTTTGTAATAGTCGATATTCCCGGCCGGTACGGTACCTAATATCGAAATACGCTGCGCCCCGCCACGCGTCGGCATCAAGGCGCGGTTCAGGGTATCGTGGGTATATCCGGTAGCCAGGGTTACCGTATTGAACTGCTTGCCATAGCGATCCATAAAGTCATAAATTTCCTGGGAAGAACGATCCGAAGCAGACAGGCGGGTATTTTCATAATCGACATTGAAACGCAGGCTGTCAAACTCATTAAGAGGAATTCCCACATTCACCCCGGCATCCAGTACATCCGTGTTATAGCGGGCAATGTTCATTTGCGCCGCATTGGTTTTTCTATAGCCGAGATCAAAACCACTGCTAATGCCATCCAGTGTGGTATAGGGGTTGAGGTAACCGATTTTGTAAATGGTGTTGACGAAGCTATTGTTGAAGGTGAGGTTTATCCGCTTGCCCGATCCAAAAACGTTATCCTGGGATACGCTGGCATTGAAGATAACCCCCTGGGCCTGGGAATACCCCACGCCGGCCATAAGGTTTCCCGAGGGTTTTTCGACGACGGTATAATCAACATCAATCTCATCGGCCGTACCTACTGTGGCCGGGGTTTCCACGTTGACTTCCTGAAAGTAACCCAGGCGTTCCAGTCGGGTTTTGGATCGTTCGATTTTGCTGCTGGATGCCCAGGCCGCTTCCATTTGCCGCATTTCCCGGCGCAGGACTTCATCGCGGGTTTTGCTATTGCCGTGGAAGTTGATCCTGTGTACATAAACCTGTTTGCCTGGATCCACAAAAAAGGTAATGGCCACGGTTTTTTGTGCCGGGTTGATGTCGGGCACCATGTTGACGTTGGCAAAAATATAGCCTTCATCACCGAGACGATCGGAAATGGCCTTGGCGGTTTCAGTGGCCAGTTTGCGGGAAAAGGTATCGTCCGGGCCTATTTTAACCAGAGGGGTGAGCGTATCCGGGGCCACGATCAGTTTGCCGGTGAGTTTGACTTCACTGACTTTGTGAATCTCGCCTTCCTTTACGTTGACATTGATATAGATTTGACGTTTGTCAGGGGTGATGGATACCTGGGTGGATTCGACTTCAAAGTTGATATACCCCCGATCCAGATAAAACGAGCGCAAGCGTTCCAGATCGGCGGACAGCTTTTGTTTTGAATACTGGTCGTCTTTGGTATAAAACGACAGCAGATTAGGGGTACTCAGTTCAAATTCCTTAATCAGGCGTTCATCCGGAAAGGCATTATTTCCGACGATATTGATCTGGCGGATTTTGGCGACTTTGCCCTCGGCGACGCGGATGTGTATATCTACCCTGTTGCGGGAAATGTCAGTAACTTCGGAATCAACCCGGATACCGTATTTACCCCGGCTATAGTATTGACGTCGTAATTCCTGTTCGACCTTGTCGAGTACCTGGCGATCGAATACCTTGCCTTCGGCCAGTCCTATGCCTTTCAGGGCTTTGCCCAGATCGTCCGAACTGATGTCCTTGTTGCCTTCCAGTTTTATGGAAGCAATGGAAGGGCGTTCTTCAACCACTACAATCAGGGTATTGTCGGATTGTTCCAGTTTGACATCCTTGAAAAATCCGGTTTTGAACAGCGAGCGTATGGCTTCGCCCGATTGTTTCTGGTCAAACGTATCTCCCACTTTCAGGGGCAGGTAGTTGAAAACAGTACCGGCCGAGATACGTTGCAAACCTTCAATGCGTATATCTTCTACGACAAAAGGCTCTACGGCCTGAATCATGGAAGGGAATATTATCCAGGGCAAGAGGGCTGCCGCTATCTTGAGGGATTTCATGCGATGGAACTAAATGATACTTTGGCAGTGAGGGCCTGGAGAAATACTCCAACCATGGAGTAACGGGAATCAGGTCGGTCAGGTTGGACGCAAATCCTCGCGCACCTGTTCGAGGCTGATATGACGGATATTCTTGCCTTTAATGTAATAAATGACATATTCACAGATATTGCAGGATCGATCACCGATACGTTCAAGTGAACGCGCTGACCACATGATATCGAGGGATATCGGTATTACTCTCGGGTCTTCCATCATAAAGGTTAATTGTTGACGCATGATGCTTTCATATTCCCTGTCTACCTGTTTGTCTTCCTGTACTACCGCCAAAGCTTCATCGACATCCAGTCGGGCAAAGGCATCAAGCGATTCCCTTAATAATTTGCGTACATGCTGGGCCAGGTGTTCCAGGTCGGTTAATTGATTGCGCCTGGGTTGATGAGAAGACAAATCCAGTGCAATGCGACCCATACGCTTGGCCTCATCCCCGATACGCTCCAGGTCGGTGATGGTTTTAATCAAGGCCACAATCAATCGCAGGTCTCGGGCGGCCGGTTGTCTGAGTGCGATGATTTGGGTACAGGCTTCATCCAGGGAAACCTCCATGGAGTTGACTTTGTAATCATCGGCTATGACCCGTTCGGCGATTTCCACATCACAATTCATGAGTGACTGTATGGCATCCTGAACTTGCTGCTCAACCAGTCCGCCTAAAGTCAGAACCTGATTACGGATATCCAACAATTCCTGATCGTATTGCCGGGAAATATGCTGGTGCATGTTGTATCGCTCCATTTAGATCACTTGTGACAGTCGACTCAGGCGGGTGGATTGCGTGGGTGGTCAATCTGTAGCGCGGTACGAGGTAAACCAGAACACGAATGCCCGGCGATTCTACCAACTAGACAAGTCACTTGAAAGGCAAAGCCGGAACCGGTTAACCCACACGCCGCACATAACCGGTGATTTCTTCCCGGTCGTGGTAAAGCTGTTTGAAACCCAGTTCAAAATCAAACCCTTCGCGTATAAGTCGCTCGGTCATTACTGACCGACACCGCTGTACTTCTTCATAGCGTTTTTTCATGGGCAGCTTGAGATTAAACAAGGCCTGAGTACACCATCCAGCGAGGATCCAGTCGGTGATGCGCTCGGCGATGCGTATGGGTTGCTCGGCCATGTCGCATACCAGCCAATCCACGGGCAGTTTGGGGCGGTAACGAAAACCGTCTACCCGTAAATGTTCCACCAGGCCAGATTCCAGCAACTCTGGCTGCAAACGGCCATTGTCTATGGCGATGGTGCGTATGTGCCGTCGCACCAGTTGCCAGGTCCAGCCACCCGGGGCCGCGCCCAAGTCTACGGCGGTCATGCCGGGCTTTAGATCACGCTCTGGATTTTTGACAAAAAACAAGAATGCCTCTTCCAGTTTGAGTGTGGAGCGACTGGGAGCCGAATGAGGAAACCTGAGCCTGGGGATGCCCATAGGCCATGCGGAGGAGTTGGCTGCCGGTGTCCACCCCAGGTGTACGGTTCGAGAGTCGTTCAGAAAAATATGCAAACGAATGGGGTGGTTGGGCACTATCCAGCCTTCGGCACGCATGGCTTTTTCGAGTAGCGGTGAAAACTTGCGATTGAACACCGAAAGACTCTTGGCTTCGTTGGTGTCGGCCGTTTCCAGCCACACCCCCGAAAAACGGGTTCCCATCGCGGCGATGGCTTCCATCAGTGGCGTTAATCGGTTTTGCTCAGGCAACTGCAAAGGTTCGCCCCGGGCAAACACCCATTGGCGGGGAAACATCAAGCTGTCAAAACGTACGTGCTCTGACAGCACCCGCAGTGGCCTGGCTGCCTCGTGTGGATAAAACTGTATGTAACCGGCATCCGTCTCGGCCTTGACGTAACCGCTCATATCCCTGGCTCGGCCCAGCGCCATGATTTCGGATGCGGTTTCTTTCTCAAAACCACTGCGGCAGTAGAGCAGTATGTGGTCAGCGGGTAAGGGTTCCATCAGGTGACGGTTCCGTAAGGTGTGCCGAAATAACGCAAGCGGTGTTCGGCCTGAATCTTTTCCATCATTCGTAGCGAAAAATAACCTGCATAGCCGTTTGTGACGGGCGGTTGCCCAGCACGTCGAAGGCTTCCTGACAAGCGGCCAGCGCGTAGCGGTGGGAGATGAGTTGTTCCGGTTGCACCCGCGCCAGCCAGTCCCAGGCTTGTTGTACTCGCCGTTCGCGGTTCCAGCGACCGCCACCACAACGTGATGTGTGGGGCCTGGAGACACTGGAAATCAGGCGGATCCGCTTATCCAGCAGGGTGTCATCCAGATTGAACGGTTCGCTGCCTTGACCATAACGGGAAGCAATAACCACACGCGCCGAGGTTCCGGCCAACTGTATTGCTTGATTGAGCGCGTTCATCCGACCCGATAAATCCACCACCACATCCAGACCATCGGACCCACCGTGGAACAGGCAATCACGCAAAGCCGCCAAGGCCCGTTGATCTTGCGGGTCTATCGCGAGACCGGCCCCCAGTTCCAGTGACTTTTCTCTAAGGAGTGTCGCCGGATCAGCGGTAATCAATTCAGCCAAAGGATGCTGGCCCAGCAAAGCGGTTATCAGTAATCCCACAATGTCTAAACCAAATACCATCACCCGTTCGCCCAGGGCGGGTTCAATGTCGGCCAGGATAGTCAAGGCCGATTCCATGCTGGCCAAAAACAAAGCCCGCTCCAAAGGGGTTTGGGCCGGTATCCTGACGCAATCTTTTGGTTCCAGAACCACATAGGATTGATGCGGGTGGTAGGCAAAAACCTGTTTGCCTATCCAGTCTCCGTCCTGGCGACTGCCGGTGTCTATCACCTCACCCACCAGAGCATGACCGGATTTAAGCGGGTAAAGCAGGCGACCAGACGAGGCGTTAGCCGCTACCTCTCCCCGGAACAGGCGGCATTCGTGACTGCTGCTGATGGCGGAGTAACGGGTTTTGATGAGCAATTCGCCGCTGCGGGGCATGGGTACGTCGGTCTCTCCTACAGCCACAGAGCGAATCGCTTGATGATAAATAGCCTGTGCCCGCTTCATACTCGGCCTACCACTCCGCACACGACGGTTGCGGTGTCGAGTGTGTGGTAGCGGCAGTCGAGCAAGGACAGACCGTTGGTCTCTACCTGATGCGGGCCGCCTGTATCAGGCTTTAGGTCATGGATGATGTTGGGATTGATGGTGATCACGCAATAATTCACACAGTTAGAGTTCTGGAAGGCCCGGATCAATGCACCCGTACCGGTAACGAGCAGGGTTTTAATGCCCGCCTGGTGACAGAAATCCAGAATTTGATGGGCAGAGATACCGGTTTCGTTTTGGTCGGAAGGCAGATTTATGGCCTCTTTCAGCCAAGGCATGGAACAGCCCTCCGCCTCCCTGGGGGCGGTAGAAATGACCAGCGGTGCCCGGGAAAATTGTGGTGGATCGTGCCAATCCGCCACTGAGACTGAGCCATCATCCACCACAATGACCCGGTCAAACTCGGTGACACCCGTACCCATTCCGATACCGGGCATATCGCCCAGGCGTACACTGGCCAGATCAACCAGCACCGCATCATGATGCCTTCCCAGATCGTGCAGTAATCCGGCAGACTGCACCGACTCGGCGGCGGCCACGGCGGGGGCAATAATGCGACCATTCAAGGTTTGGGTGTAATGCAGGGTTACGTAGGCCTGAGCCAGCGTAGCCTGTCTGGCCAGGCTCAGCGCATCCAGCAAAGGATGCAGAAAAGCCCGCTCCGCGTGGGCGGGTAACGATTCCCTGAAGGTGATCCAGTGCGCCATTTTTTCCACCTTGGAACGCAGGTAATCCAGGTTGTCGGCATGCTGGCCTACCTCAATCGGAATGCGGCTATCCACCGTAATGCCCAAGCGTGAGAGGTCATCGACCTTACGGGGATTGTTGGTGATAAGCCGGATTGAAGCCACTTCCAGGTCTTTGAGAATCAAGGCCGCCACTTCGTATTCACGCTCATCCGGTTGATGACCCAAACTGACATTGGCCTCTACCGTATCCAGGCCCTGATCCTGAAGATTGTACGCCTGCAATTTCTTGTTCAGACCAATGCCGCGTCCTTCCTGGCGGAGGTACACCAGAATGCCGCATGGGGAACGCCCCAAAAAGGCCAGGGCATGGCGGAGTTGATCGCCACAATCACAGCGGCGCGAACTGAACAGATCACCAGTGATGCATTCAGAGTGCACCCTGACGGGAACACCGTGCTGTCCGGCCACGGCAGATTTCACCAAAGCCAGATGTTCCTTGCCGCTTTGGTCGTAGAGATAAAGGGAAAACTCGCCGTAGGGAGTAGGCAGACGGGTTTTGACTAGGTTTTCGACTACAGATGCCATCTGGCTCCCGACCGCATTGAAAAATGCAGAAGTATAAACATCCTGCTCGGTTTATGGATACCGGTAAACCATAATTTTGCTGTTCCTGGTAGTTAAATCCATCGTTCATGTGCAGCGGTTTGTGTTAAATTGCCGCCTCTTCTTGCCTAAACCACAAAATGTAACTGAAAACCCGGATGAACTGGCTCTCCCGCGAACACACCATAGCCCATGCAGACTTCAACCGTTGGCTGGTACCCCCGGCAGCTTTGGCCGTTCACCTTTCCATAGGCATGGCCTATGGCTTCAGCGTATTCTGGCTGCCCCTCAGCAAGGCAGTGGGAATCACTGCCCCTTTGGTTTGCCCTGCTGATTTATCCGTGCTGGATGCGCTCACCGTACGCGATTGCGACTGGAAAATCAGCCATCTGGGCTGGATGTATACCCTGTTCTTCGTGTTTCTGGGTTCATCGGCGGCGGTATTTGGCCATTGGCTGGAACACGCCGGCCCGCGCAAAGCCGGGGTTATCGCGGCATGTTGCTGGGGCGGCGGGTTTTTTATTTCCGCCCTGGGCATAGAACTACACCAACTGTGGCTGCTGTGGCTGGGCTCAGGTGTGATCGGAGGCTGTGGCTTGGGATTGGGGTATATCTCGCCGGTTTCCACCCTTATCAAATGGTTCCCCGATCGGCGTGGGCTGGCCACAGGCATGGCCATTATGGGGTTCGGCGGAGGCGCGCTGATCGGAGCACCCCTGGCGGATTTACTGATGAAGCACTTTGCCAATGAACATTCGGTGGGCGTCATGCCCTGCTTTCTGGTTTTGGGTGCCCTCTATTTCACCACCATGATGGCCGGAGCCTTGGGCTATCGGGTTCCACCCGAGGGCTGGAAACCCGCTGGCTGGTCAGCCGCACAACACCCAAAAAAGCGCGGCATCAGTCTTCATCCTGTCCATCTGAACGATGCCCACAAAACACCGCAATTCTGGCTGCTGTGGTGGGTGTTATGCCTCAATGTGAGCGCGGGGATCGGCGTACTCGGCATGGCATCTCCGCTGTTGCAGGAAATTTTT
>JBPCSC010000404.1:0-3175 GCA_051007495.1 Methylococcaceae bacterium
CGCCTTGGCAGCCAGCGTATCGGTTGCGGCCTGGCCTAATACCGGGCGTAGGCCGGTTTCTCCCAGCATAAAAATAGCCCAGTACAACAGCACGGCAAGGGCAAAATTGAACGCGGGTCCTGCAGCGACTATGGCCGTTCGGCGCAATAGCGGTTGACGGTTGAAGGCGTAAGGTAAATCCTCCGGGCTAACCTCTCCCTCACGCTCGTCTAACATCTTGACATACCCCCCCAGTGGCAAAACGGACAGGGTGAACTCGGTTGCGTCAGGGTGTCGCTGGTATCGCCAAAAAGGGTGTCCTAATCCAAGTGAGAAGCGGATCACCTTGACACCCATCCACCGAGCGACCAGGTAGTGTCCCAATTCATGAATGGTGACCAGAATGGTCAGAGCGACCAGAAAATAAAACAGGGTATGCAGCAATCCGGTCATGGGTGTCAGTGTATGGGGTATTGGCGCAGCCGCCTATGGGCTGTTTCTCGTGCCAAATGATCGGCTTCCAGTACGGTGGCGAGTGTCTCAGCCGTTTGGTGGGGTATCGTGTTCAGCGTGTGTTCTATGACATCCGCTATGGCAGTAAAGGGGAGTTGCCGATCAAGGAAAGCCGCCACGGCGACTTCGTTGGCCGCATTAAGCACGGCGGGAACCGTCCCCCCCATTCGGGCCGCTTCATAGGCCAGATGCAGACAACGGAAGCGGTTAAAATCAGGCGGTTCGAAATCCAGCCGACCGACCTGGAACAAATCGAGCGGTTCGGCTCCTGAGTCAAACCGCTCAGGCCAGGCCAGGGCGTGGGCAATGGGGATGCGCATATCAGGATTGCCCATTTGGGCCAGCACCGTGCCATCGACATAATCGACCATGGAATGGATGACGCTTTGCCTGTGTACCACCACCTGTACCTGCTCAGGCGGCATACGAAACAGCAAGCAGGCTTCTATGACTTCCAGGCCTTTGTTCATCATGGTGGCCGAGTCGACCGAGATCTTCCGCCCCATGACCCAGTTAGGATGTGCGATGGCTTGTTCAGGGGTAACGTCGGTCAGTTCGCTCAATGGTTTGCGTAAGAACGGCCCGCCGGAAGCGGTGAGCAGTATGCGGCGGACTTCTGGAGCACGATGACCTGCCTGGTAATTCGGTGGCATACACTGAAAGACGGCATTGTGTTCGCTGTCTATGGGGAGCAGATGAGCACCTGATTGGGCGACGGCTGACATGAACAAGGCACCGGACATGACCAGTGCTTCTTTGTTGGCCAGTAGTACCGTCTTGCCCGCTTGCGCCGCTGCGAGGGTGGGGATAAGCCCGGCGGCCCCGACGATGGCAGCCATGACAGCATCGACTTGGGGTAAGGTGGCGACGGTAGTCAGAGCATCGGCACCCGAAAGAACCTGGGTGCTGTGAATGCCAGCCTGTTTTAAGCGTGATGCCAGTGTTTTGGCCTCGGCCTCTCCGGTCATCACGACGGCCTCTGGCCGAAAGTGTTCGCATTGCTCAAATGCTCGATCGACATTGCTGTTGGCCGTAAGAGCCACCACCCGGTAACGATCCGGATGCCGGGACACGACATCCAGGGTGCTGACGCCTATGGAACCGGTCGCCCCCAGTATGCAAAGACCTTTCATTATGGGTGTTTCTCTTGATGGTCGGGTTGATCCGGTGTCGGTGCGGGATCCTCCTGCTCATCCATGATTTCTCCTTCATCGAATGGCAGTTCGATAGAGTCGCCGGCAGCACCGGGATCCACGAGTATGGGTTCTTGATCAACCGAGGCACTGTTAAGAAAGATACCCAATAGTATGGAGCCTGCATAGAACACCGAGACTCCGGCGATCAGGCTGTCATTACGATCCAGTACGCCCCCGTGACCAGGCAGGATGCCGCTGCTGTCCTTTACGCCGCGCTGGCGTTTGACGAAACTCTCGAACAAGTCACCACAGATCGAAACTCCTACAGTGATTATGCTAAGGAAGACGAAATCGGCAATCTGTATGGGTTCCAGTCCAGCCCAAAAACCTACACCGATGGCCAAAGCCGATGTGGCCAAAAGAGCACCATAAACGCCTTCCACTGTCTTGCCCGGGCTAATCTGGGCCAGCAGCTTGGTGTGACCCCAGCGTTTGCCGACAAAATAAGCCGTGATGTCCGCTACCCAGATCATGACCAGCAGGTAGATGACCTGCTCATAACCGAAATGAATGCGCAGCCAGACCATGAGTATCCATGAGGTAAGCAACACCAAAAAACCCGCTATTAGCTTGACGGCTACAGGAAACTGGATGTTGAGCAGGCGATCGGCAGCCAGCCTTAGCGCGGTGGCGAAAATGAACCACCAAGCCACCACCGGCCAGTACAGCCAGTCCAGCGTGTAGGGAACCCACAGACTGCCAGTCAGTTGTGCGGTCAATAAGGCGACAACGAATCCTATCCGGTATGCCGGAGAGGTGAGTCCAGCCAAATGGCTCCACTCCCAGGATGCCACCAGCAGGGTGATGCCCCAGAGCGCGGCAAAACCAATCGGGTCGAGAAAATAGACGGCGGCAATGATGGAGGGGGCCAGGATGAGGGCAGTAACGATACGGTTTTTAAGCATTAGTATCCTGCTTGTTCCAGTGGGGTCATAGGGTTTGATGTTTGTATTTGTTCGTCAGTGCGCCCGAATCGACGCTGGCGAACGGCGTAGTCCGCCAAGGCGGCTTCAAATGCCTGTTCGTCGAAGTCTGGCCACAGGGTGGAGGTAAAGTAAAATTCGCTATAAGCCATTTGCCATAACAAAAAATTGCTGACGCGCTGTTCGCCACCGGTACGGATAAACAGGTCGGGTTCCGGTAGACCATTCAGGCTGAGATGCGAAGCAATCAGGTTTTCCGTTACCGCATCTGCATGTAACTCACCCCGTTCGATTTTTACGGCAATTTGTCGGGCAGCCTGGCAGATGTCCCACCTTCCGCCGTAATTGACGGCGATGGCCAAGGTCAAACGACCGTTCTGTCGGGTTCGGGATTCAGAAGCTTCAATGCGGTGCTGTAATGCGGCTGAAAAAGCGGAGCGATCACCTATGATGTGTAGCCTGACCTCATTCCGGTGTAGTTTTTCCGTCTCTCGCTCTAAAGTCATCAGAAACAGTTCCAGTAACAGATTCACTTCCTGCGCTGGCCTTTGCCAGTTTTCACTG
>JBPCSC010000405.1:0-7130 GCA_051007495.1 Methylococcaceae bacterium
AGTGGGGTGAGGGTCGAGGGCGAGACGCCCTCGCTCCAAGGCACCTCGCATCAAGGAGTGAGGGCATCTTGCCCTCGACGCTTGGTCGAGTGGGGTGAGGGTCGAGGGCGAGACGCCCTCGCTCCAAGGCATCTTGCAGCGGTGTTTGATTCGGTTATTTACCCACCACCTTGCATGGTGAGTTTGTCGATGTAAGAGCGGCGTTTGCCTCTGGAGATATGGGTTTGCAGCATTTGCTCCATTTCGCGGGGGGTGTACCCTTCCTTGATCATCAATATGCCATCCCGAATCAGGTTGATCTGGGTAATTTCTTCGGTTGAACTGCTGCGTAGTTTTTCCGAGGCCGGCAAAAACAGCAGAAAAGCCAGCAAGGCACCATACAGGGTGGTAATCATGGCTACCGCCATACTCGGGCCCAGGGTTTCGGGCGAGATTTCGGCGGTGATTCCCCTCAGCATGTTGATTAACCCCAGCAGTGTACCTACCAGCCCAAATGAAGGAGCCACTTTGGACATGACGGTGAATAACCGCACACCTTGCTGATGACGCACTCTTACGCCTTCGATTTCCATAGTGTAAAACCGTGAGATACGCTGTATGGGGCTGTCTTTGACCAGCAGTTGCAGGCCGGCTTTTATATAGGGATTGGTTTCTGCGTCGGCTTCACGTTCCAGGGCATAGATTGAGGTTTGTGAGGCTTTCAAAGCCAGTTGCAGTACGCGCTCCAGACTGCGTTCCAGGCTGACTTCATGGTTGTTTCTGAACAGGCGTATGGAGATTTTGAATATCCCCAATACCAGAGTGAGCGGGAAGCTGATAAGCGTGGCGGCCAGGGTGCCACCCAGTACGATCATGAGTGCTGCCGGATCCAGAAATATCTGATACCCACCGCCCATAAGCAGTATGGAACCGATCAGCAGGGATACTCCAAAAAATATACCTATAATAGTGGACATGGTGGTTGATCCGGGTGCGTCTAATTGAGGTTTTGATAATACTGTAAAACCCGCTGTACATATTCACGGGTTTCGGTGAATGGCGGTATCTGGTTGCCGTATTTGATGATATTGTTTTCGCCTGCATTATAGGCGGCTACCGCTAGCTGGATATTCGATCCGAACAAGGCAATGAGATCACTCAGATAATGCGCTCCGCCTTCGATGTTCTGTATGGGATTGTAGGGATCGTTGACCTGATATCGGGCGGCTGTGTCCGGCATTAACTGCATTAACCCCATAGCCCCTTTGGGTGATACGGCTACCGGATTATAAGCCGACTCTGCCATGACGACGGCATGTAACAGGCCGACATCCAGATTGTATTTGCGGGCGGCCATGCGGATGGCCGGTTCATAGCGTGTGCGGTTAATGGTTCCGGATTCACGACGGTTCATGCCTGAACCCGGTCTCGCGGGTGAAGTAACAGTGCTTTTTACAATCAACTCATACCCTGAATGCCTGGGATTATCGGTGTAGTATACCCGCCCCAGGCTGTCTACATATTTATACACATCGGCTTGTGCCAGGCCGCTCATCAGTAACAGGCTTAACAGCTTAATAATAAACAGGGGCAGGGCTTTGTTTTTTCCTGATTTTAATCCGTTCTGATTCATGGAACCCCCAAGGTTTATTGGTGACGTAACCGATTGGCGTTGGTCACTACGGTTAATGATGACAATGCCATGGCCGCACCGGCCATCATCGGGTTTAGCAGTATTCCGAACAAGGGATATAACGCACCGGCGGCTATGGGTATGGCCAACACGTTGTAAATAAAGGCCCCGAACAGGTTTTGGCGGATATTGCTCACGGTGGCCCGGGATAAGGCCATGGTTTCGGGCACTTTCAGCAGGGAACCACTCATGATGACCAGATCTCCGCTTTCCATGGCAATGTCGGTACCGGCACCCAAGGCAAACCCTACGTGGGATTGCGCCAAGGCCGGGGCATCGTTAATGCCGTCGCCTACCATGCCCACCCGTTCTCCTCGTTCCTGCAAAATCCTGACAACCTGAGCCTTGTCTTGCGGTAATACATCGGCCCGGACTTCGTCTATGCCTACCTGCCGGGCTATGGCTCTGGCGGTGATGGCGTTGTCCCCCGTCAGCATGAGTACGCGTATGCCTGAAGTACGCAGGCGGGCTATCGCGGCGGCGGAGTCAGGTTTTATAGGGTCTGCGACGCTGATGATGCCGACGATTTGCCGGTCGACCGCCATAAGAACAGGGGTTTGTCCCTGGTGTGCGCGTTGAGCCATGCGTTCGGCCACGGGCGAGCAGTCTATGTTTTGCTCCATCATTAACGCCTGATTACCCAGCAAGACGGCCTGGCTGTCCACCAGTCCGGAAATACCCATACCCGACAAGGCGGCAAATCCACTGCACGGCAGTATGCTTAACTGTTGCTCGCGGGCGGCTTGAAGTATGGCCTGAGCCAGAGGGTGGGAAGAGCCGAGTTCCAGGCTGGCCGCCCATTGCAGCAGACGCTCATTCGTAAAACCCGCCATTGACTCCAGCCCGATTACTGCGGGTTTGCCCTGGGTGATGGTGCCGGTTTTGTCCAGCACAATACAACTGAGGGTACCCGCACTTTGCAGGGCGTTGCCTTGGCGTATCAGTATGCCTTTGCGGGCCGCCTGACCTACGGCCACCATGATGGAGATGGGTGTGGCCAGGCCCAGGGCGCAAGGACAGGCGATGACCAGCACCGTCATTGAGGTGACGAAGGCATGAGCCAAGGCGGGTTCAGGGCCAAAAATCCACCAGGTGAGAAAAGTCAGCAGAGCCATCATGACCACGGCGGGGACGAACACGCTGGCGATGCGGTCAACCAGGCGGGCTATCGCCGGTTTGGTGGCCTGGGCCTCACGCACACTGGCTATGATGTGCGCCAGGACGGTGTCTCGCCCGATGCGGGTGGCCCGAAACAGCGTGGTTCCTTGTTGAACCACGGTTCCGGCCACCACTTCGTGTTCAGCAGATTTTTCCACCGGCATGGGTTCACCGGTGAGCATGGATTCATCCACCGTAATCTGCCCCTCGACGATCAGGCCATCGACCGGAATTTTATCGCCCGGCCTGACCCGGATGATGTCGTCCAGACCAACCGATGCGATGGGGATGTCTTGTTCGGTTCCGTCTCGTATGACCAGGGCGGTGCGGGGTTGTAATCCGATTAATTGGCGTATGGCGAGTGAGGTCTGGCCTCTGGCCTTCATTTCCAGAGCACTACCCAGATTGATGAACGCCAGTATGATGACGGCGGCTTCAAAATAAGCATGTTGGGCCAGCATGGGCAGGTGCCCGGAAAAGAGCAGGGCGATGGTGGAATAAAACCAGGCGGCCCCTGTTCCCAGCGCGATCAGTGTATCCATATTGGCCTGGCGATGGCGCAGGCTGTTGAGCGCGCCTTTGTAGAAATGCCCCCCTGAGTAATACATGACGGCTAGAGTCGATAGGGAAATCAGCCCCCATAGCCCGCTGGTGTCAGGGTGTCCCATGGCCGGAAAGCCGCCTAGATGTTCGCCCACCATCAAAGGCAGGCCCAAAGCACCGGCGACTCCGGCTTTTTTGAGCAAATCCCGATAGCGGGTGAGTTCCAGGGTGTCGTCCGCCATGCCTGCGCTGAGATCTTCCATTATGGCGGCATCGAATCCGGCTTCGCGGATAGCCAGCAGCAGGTGTTCCGGTTCGGGTGCGCCCTCGATTGAGGCCGTATGATCGACAAACAGGACGCTGGCCTTTTCGACTCCTGGCACGGCAAGCAAGGCGGTTTCTACCGATTGAACGCAACCGGCGCAGCGCATGCCGGCTATGGACAGACGCAAGACCTGGGGTTTGGAATCAGATGGGGTAGACATGAGGGGATCTCCAGAGGGGTTAGCATTCAGGCAGGCTGACAGGAATTTGCATGGCGAGTCCGGCTTCGGACGTTTCCTTGTAGCGGCTATTCATGTCACGGGCGGTTTGCCACATGGTGCGAATGACGGCATCCAGGCTGACTCTGGCATCGTCAGGATCGCTTTCGAGGGCGATGTGGGCGGCGGTTATGGCCTTGACGGCCCCCATGCTGTTGCGCTCTATACAGGGAATTTGCACCAGGCCACCTACCGGGTCGCAGGTCATGCCCAGATGATGTTCCATGGCGATCTCGGCCGATTGCAGCACGCGCTCAGGTGTGCCGCCGAGTATTTCCGCCAGACCGGCGGCGGCCATGGCCGAGGAGACGCCTATTTCAGCCTGACACCCTCCCATGGCGGCCGAGATGGTGGCGTTTTTCTTGAACAAGGTGCCGATTTCTCCGGCCACCAGCAGAAAGCGAACCAGTTTGTCTTCGTTCATATCATCCAGAAAACACCAGGCATACATCAAAACGGCGGGAATCACCCCGGCCGCACCGTTGGTAGGGGCGGTGATGACCCGGCCAAACGAGGCGTTTTCTTCATTAACGGCCAGGGCAAAGCAGGAAATCCATTTGTTGATGCGGGTGAAGTCACGGGTTTGGGCACGAATGGCGGCAAGCCATTCGTTGCGGCTGTGATACACCACATCACGCAGCAGTTTGCGGTTGAGGTCTGCCGCTCGTCGTCTGACGTGTAATCCGCCCGGTAGATAACCCTCAGTGTTCACACCACGAAATATGCAGTCGCCGATTTCACGCCATAACATCAGTGCGTGCGCCGTGATCTCCTCACGACTGCGCCAGGCTTGTTCGTTGATGTAGGTCAGTTCCGAAACCGATACGCCCAGACGTGTGCAGTTTTCGAGCAGGTCTGAGCCGCTGTGACATGGATAAGGTGTGACGATGTGTGGTGTGCTTGCCGGTGTGTCGGTGTCTTCATCACAGGTGATGAACCCACCCCCCAGCGAATAATACGTGCGTTGCCAGATGGAGCCATCGGGATAACGCGCCTGAAAGCGCATGCCATTGGCGTGACGGGGGAGGGTGGTGGTGTGGTCGAAGATCAGATCATGTTCGGGATTAAAGGTGATGGGGATGTTCCCACCCAACTCAAGCTGACGAACGGTATTGATGTGCTGTATGCGTTCCGGGATGGTGGCCGTGTCGATGCGGGTGTAGTCCTCACCGGATAAGCCCATTAACACCGCCACATCGGTGCCGTGGCCGCGCCCGGTTTTGGCCAGCGAGCCATAAAGAAACACCGTGACTCCGCAGACACGCTCGGCTTCAGGCAGTTGTCGGACGAACGCAGTAGCCTCCTGCCAGGGACCCATGGTGTGTGAACTGGACGGCCCTATGCCGACCTTGATGATTTCAAAGGCACTGATGGATTCCATAGCGGTACTCAGGGGGATGTGGAAGAGGCGTTGCTTAAACGGCGCAGCAGGCCATCGGGTTCAGCCAGTGCCAGGGCGGTGATGTCTACCGCACGGGCAGGCGTGTTGGCGACGGCGTAAATTCGTAACTCATCGGCATTGCCCGAGGGGCGTATGTGGGCGACATCGCCATTGCTAAAGCCCAGGCGTAGTCCATCCAGCACATTGAGGGAGATGAGTTCGCCAAAACCCAGTTCGGGGCTGAACACCAGGGCCAAGGGCTGGATGATGTTCTGGATGGTGTCCTGCGCGTGGGCAGGCAAGGGGGTTGGGAGTGGGGCGGTATGGGTGTGTGCCACCCAGCCATTGTTCTGATGGTGCAGGGCCGTAATGGAGGCATCCTGGGGGGAGTACCTCTGTACCAGTGCCTGGCCGAGTGTGCGGGGAAAATCCCTGATCAGACCGGAGTGGCCATAGCGTTGGGGTAATTGCTGGCAGGCGTGCAGTACGGACACGTTTTGTTGTCGGCAGTGGGCCAGCACCGCGACCAACGGCAATACGGCATCGCGGGTGGGCAGTGCTTTGAGGACTCGGCCCTTGCGTTCAAAGTCACTTCCGGTGAGAAAGCCGCCATTGGCTTCAAATCCGCAAATCCTGAGCTTGCCTTGTTGACGGGCCTGTTCCATCCCGGCAATGACGTATGGGGATCCTATGCGGGTTTTGCTCTGGAGCACAGCCGCCAGTTCGGTGTGGTCTATGGCATCGTTGCAACTGATGGGAACGACTACGGCATCGGGTTTGAGGTATAGGGCCGTCAACATGCCGAGACGGTCGCCGGGGATGAAGTGCAGTTGGGCGGTGTCGGGCGTTACCCCCAACAGAAGGGGGCGATCGCTGTCGCCGTCGGTGGATACCACGGCATCGAAGTGTCGACCACAGGCGGATTGGTCGTAGAGGGTTTGCAATTCGGCCAACCGGGTTTGATCCATGTTTTCGGTATCAACAGGGATGAATTGCTCGCTACGCCCCACGGCAAGCACTTCAGCACCCAGGTCAGTCAGCAGGTCTGCCAGTAGATCGCGCCCTACGGCCGAATGTTGATAAACCATGATGTTCAGGCCAGATAAGGCCTCCGATCCGAAAAAATCAACCGTGCGTTGCCGGTAGCGATGTACGGCCACGGGGGAGGCCTCAGGCAGTGGCTGACTGCCGGTCTTGAACTGGCCATCCGCGCCGAAGCAGGATTCCTCCCTGGATTGCCCATACAGTTGCTGGCGTATCCGGGCGACGTGTTCGGCTATGGGGTGTTCGTGAGCTTTGGAGAGTTCACCGATTGCGGTGTAGGTTTTGTAGCCATTTCGGTCGAAGGGGATATGGCTACCTGTGACCATCATGCAGGCTTTACCCTGAGACAGGGCGTGGCAGGCTAAGGCGGGTGTGGGTACGGTGCCCAGATTTTGGGGGATCATGCCCGCCTGTCGTATGGCCCAGACCATCGCCTGAGCCAGTTCGCCGCGTGCAGGGTTTGAGTCTATCCAGGTACTTGAGCTTGGTCTTAGATCGTAGGCCAGATATACCGTGTCTCCGGCTACTATGCCGCCCTCGCCTATGGGCAGTGACTGCAAAAATTGCAGTTCTGCCCATACGTTAATGGCGAGTTCCAGTTGGCTGAGATGACGCAGCAAACCGCGTCGGCCACTGGTGCCGAATTGCAAAGGCTGGGTTTCCGTGTCGCTCAGACAGGACAACAGCGTAGCCATACCGGACTACAGATTGCTATTGAGGGAATCGAGCAGTTCTTCTTCCAGATCCGACAATTCCGAATCATCCAGCATGAGGTGATCCAGCGTAGCGC
>JBPCSC010000406.1:0-3855 GCA_051007495.1 Methylococcaceae bacterium
TTCTGGTAGTCCCAGTTCAATTGCTTTATCGGCACTTTCCAGCGCGGAGGTAATGACTGCTTCGCGCATGATTTCCGCCAATGGTTTAGGTTCAACTAGACCCGCATTTTCGTCTAGTAATCTTGCCAGCACTTCTTGATCCAGGCTCCCCCAGTTCACGCCTATACGCACTGGTTTTTGGTATTGCATGGCAAATTCGATCATTTGAGCAAACTGCGGATCGCGCTTGCTTCCGCGTCCTACATTTCCTGGGTTGATTCTGTATTTGGCTAGTGCCACTGCACATTCAGGAAACTTTTCCAGTAACTTATGTCCGTTGAAATGGAAGTCACCAATCAGTGGGACTGAACAGCCTATGGTATCCAGTTTTTCACGGATATACGGCACTGCTCGGGCAGCCTCTTCATTGTTTACTGTGATTCTTACTAACTCTGACCCCGCCCTAGCTAATTCGGTTACTTGTTTGAACGTTCCCATTACATCGGCGGTATCGGTGCTTGTCATGGATTGAACCACTATTGGTGCACCACCCCCGATTTTTACTCCGCCTACATCTACTGCAATCGTGTTTTTTCTGATCATTTTTTTGTACCTGTAAGAGTTGATATTCTTGTGTTATTGAGGCTCGGATCTACTAGTTTGAGTCCTGATAAATGTGGTCGCATCCATTCTTCCAGCGTTGTTTTGTTTAATTTGCCAACGAATGTTGCCAATAGTTTACCCTGTTCATCGAGCAAAACCGTAAAGGGCAAGACATTGGCTTGGTTTCCCAACGATCGCATCCATTCTGATGATTCAATGCTGCTTATCAGTATCGGATAAGACACGGGTGTTTCTTCAAGGTAAGACGATACCTCTAATGGATCATCTATGGCGATACCTATAACCTGCAAAGAATTTTCTCTCCAATTATTTTGTAAGGCGGAAAACAACGGCATTTCTTCACGGCATGGCCCGCACCAACTGGCCCAGAAATTTATGAGTAACTTTGATCCTTTCCAATGTTTTAGCGACACCATCTCTCCATCCAAGTCTCTTAGAGGTGGATGATCGGTAACAAAAGCAGGATTAGCACTATTCCTTTGGCTGCCCACTCCAAGCAAAGACTGACGTACTATTATACCGGTCAGCAGTGACAGCACCGCGATAATGATGATCAACAAGTTTGTACGCATGATTGGATCACTAATTCTATATGGCCTAGAAATTCTTCAGCATCCATGTACCCTACGACTCTAAATTCCTTTCTCTCTTCCTTGTCTGGTCCAAAGAACAGTATTGCCGGCGGGCCAATCAGACCATATCGACGCAACAGCATTTGGTCGTCCTCAGTGTTTTTAGTTAAATCTGCTCTTAGTAAAACTGCCTTACTTAATGCTTGCTGTACGGATGGAGAATTAAATGTGTACCGTTCCAGTTCTTTGCACGACACGCACCAATCAGCATAAAAGTCAAGCATAGCCCATTGCCCGTTTTGGCTAGCTAGTTCTACCGCTTTAAGAACTTCGTTCACCGTGGTCACTGTCCTAAACGGTAGCGATGGGGTGCTCTCCTTTTGGTTCCACGTGGAACCGTTTTCGAAGGAGCCTCGAGTGGGAGTTGAAAAATTTGATAAGGGTGTAAGTGGATCATTTTGATTGGATGCCGCGCCAATTAGTAAAAACACGCCATACACAAACATCAAAACACCTGTTCCTTTTAGAAGTTTACGCCAACCAGGACAGTGCTGGGGCAACGGATCAAGTGCTCCAAGATAAACACTCGGAATGATCAACAGCGCAGCCCAAAGGAACAAGCTGATTGGAGCAGGGATGATGCGACTGAGCAACCATGCCGCAGTAGCGAGCAAGCCCACACCAAAACAGGATTTGACCGCATTCATCCACACACCAGCTTTAGGGAGTAACTTACCGGCAGAAGCACCAACAACAAGTAACGGTATTCCCATACCCAATCCCATAAAAAACAACGCCATGCCACCTAAAAGCACATCCCCGGTCTGTCCAATGTAAATCAATGCACCGGCTAAAGGTGCTGCTACACAAGGACCAACAATCAGTGCAGACAGGCTGCCCATGACAAATGCGCCAACCAATGTACCACTGCCTTGCTTTTGGCTCCACCCCACCAATCTGTTTTGGATGAAGCCAGGCATTTGCAATGTGTAAAGATCAAACATGGAAAGCGAAAGAAGAATGAACACACTACTAAACGCCAGGATAATAAGAGGATCCTGGAAAACAGCTTGCAGGTTTTGCCCGAACAAGCCGGCCAAAATACCAAAAAAAGTATAGGTCAGTGCCGAAGCCAGAACATAAGCAAGCGAAAGAAGAAGGCCACGAAAAGCGGTAATCTGATGCCCATGTCCAACGATAATCCCCGACAAAATGGGGATCATGGGGAAAACGCAAGGAGTAAATGAAAGTAAAAAACCGAACCCTAAAAAACTCAAGGCAGTAGCCAACAAAGAGTCTTGACCGAGTGCCATGGCTATTTGGTCTTGCTCAGATATTTTGACTGGTCGAGGCGAAGGTAAAGAAGATGAAACTGGCAAATCAACATCAATAAGCTTTTTTTGTGGGGGATAACAAACGCCCCGATCTGCACAACCCTGAAAGGAAACTTCCATTTGCAGGATGCTTTTCCCCGCTGACGGAGATGTTGGAAGAACAAAAGAAACGGGAAAAGTTAAATCACCACGCAAAATTTCAACAGCACCGTATTCAGCATCATCATGAACATCACCATGTGGAACCATGAATGTGACTGAATCAACGGGGGCATGAGTAACGGATAGAGAAATCCCGATTTTGTCTCTATAAAGAAAATATCCTTCAGCAATGCGCCAAGAAACAGTAAGTGAATGTGCATCAATAGGGGTGACAGAAAAACTGAATGCCTCATCTGCCGACAACAACTCAGCATTGCCGTGATGACCTAGGGCTTTAAACAGAGAGTTGAAATTCTTGACAGGAGATGGCGAAGGATTTGGTCGGAACGCGTGCAGGGCAATCGTCTGTGTGTAAGGTGGATAACACACACCAGCATCGGCACAACCTTGTACCGTAACTTTAAAATCGACAGGATCCGGGAGAGAAGATTCACCGAGTAAACGGGCAGTTATGGACAGCGTATCCCTGAAAATTTCCATATCACCAAAAAACTCATCATGCTTGATAAAGCCTTTAGGATAGTTGAAGTCAACAAGGGACACGCCTGAAGAAACGGCGGTAATCTTGAATTTTTCACGATATAAATAATAACCAGGCGCAATGTGCCACTGAAATTGTACCGTATCGCCAGTGCGGGAAACGGATAAGGGGAATGCTTGTGCTGCGGGCAGCAAATCAGTTGAGGATGCCGCATGAACCGACCCACAAAAAAATGGAATCAGCCAAATCATCAAAAAGATATGAATGCGAGGAAAAAAAGAAATGGTCATGGTCGAGATTAGAAAGTTGAGGGAGAATCAGGGGCGATAGTGGCAGACAGCAACCAAGAAAGATACGGCCCATATCCATCGTCAATACTGAGAACGATAAACTCAGGGACGTCATAAGGATGCTGTTTTACCAGTTCAGTCTGCAGATCTGCCAAACGAGTAATATGCGTTTTCATAATGAGTAGACACTCCTCTTGTGATTCGATCCGCCCCTACCAGCGATAAACCGATCGTAATCCGGGTACAATGTTGATGCAGGCTGTCAGGTGCAAACCAACCAAAGTGGTTGCCAACTGATCGGCGGTAGAGGAATCGGGGCAAGTGCATAAAACGAGACGATAATCAGTGGACATGGATACGCTACCAAAAAACGATAAAACAAAATTCTATACACACGAGCACAACATGAATAC